>NZ_JAMYLP010000098.1:0-20500 GCF_040318085.1 Mesorhizobium sp. M1322 | reverse complement strand
AAACGACCGCACCAACAGGCCGGACATATGGACGCAAGCGATCGAAACTGCCTGACGCCAACCATTGCAGACAGGGCGCCGTCCACATATGGATCCCAGGGTCTCCGCGACGTCGCTTCGCTCCTGCTTCGCCCAGGGATGACGAAGTTGAGGAAGGCTTCTGTCAATCGCGAATGTCTGTGACCGAAACGAATGATGAAGCTTGGCCGCTAAACTAGGCCCTCAGCCTGACCCCGTCAGGATCGAAGAACGGCATCGGCGCCATGCCGGTGCGGGCGACGGTCGAGGCCCGGCTCGCCGGCGACGGCTACCGCGTCGAGATCATGGTGACCGCGGCAGCCTGAGCTGCAATCTATTGGGGAGACGACGCCATGGCTCGAGACCTGACCATCGCGGTCTGCCAGACCGGCCCGATCCAGAAAAGCGCGCAACGGGCCGAAACGGTGGACCGGCTCGTCGCGCTTCTGGAAAGAGCGGCCGCCGCCGGCGCCGAAATCGCGGTATTTCCCGAACTGGCGCTGACAACCTTCTTTCCGCGCTGGCGCATCGACGACCAGGCCGAGATCGAGGCGTTCTTCGAACCGGCCATGCCGGGCCCGCAGACGCAGCGCCTTTACGAAGCCGCGGCGCGGCTCAAGATAGGCTTCGCGCTCGGCTATGCCGAGCTGACGCGCGTCGACGGGGGCCGCTTCAACACGATGGATCTGGTCGGGCAGGACGGCAAGCTTGTCGGGCGCTATCGCAAAATCCATGTGCCGGGATCGAGTGAGCCGGAACCGGGCACGACCGTCCATCTCGAGCGACGTTATTTCGAGCCCGGCAATCTCGGTTTTCCGGTCTTCGTCTATCGCGGCGTGCGCGTCGGCATGGCCATCTGCAACGACCGGCGCTGGCCGGAGACCTACCGTATGCTCTGTCTCAACGGTGCCGAAATCGTCCTGATCGGCTACAACACGCCGCTGCTGCTCGATGAGGCGCCGGCGCTGGCGCATCTGCGCATGTTCCACAACCACCTGCCGATGCAGGCCGGCGCCTATCAGAACACGGTCTGGGTCGCGGCAGCGGCCAAGGCCGGCGTCGAGGACGGCCAGGCCTTGATCGGCGGCTCCTGCATCATCGCCCCGACCGGCGAAATCGCGGCGCAGGCGATGTCGCTCGACGACGAGGTGATCGTCCATCGCGCCGATCTCGACCTGATCGCCGTCTGCCGCAAGGTGAATTTCGACTTCGCCAAATATCGCCGGCCCGACCAATATCGGCTGATCGCGGATCAGGTTTGAGGTGACGGCCCTCGCTGGCGTCAGAGCGCTTTGCGTTTTGGTGGAACCAAAACGGCGCCCTAACTCTTTGTTTTAACGCATTTTGTCGGACGCCAAACGAAGACGTTTGGCTGCAAAATGCTCTAGGAAACAGCAACGAGATGACCGTTGCCAAGATCCTTCAGGGCCAGTTTCGGCGGGTCTTCGCCGATTTTTCGAGTCGGGCTCGGGATCTCCTGGTCGAGACGCGCGAAACGCGGCCGGCGCTTTGCCGGATCGGGCACCGGCACGGCCTCGATCAAGCGCTTCGTGTAGGGATGGCGCGGGTTCGAAAAGACCTGGTCGCGGGTGCCCATTTCGACGATCTGGCCGAGATACATGACGGCGACACGATCGGAAATGTTCTCGACCACCGCCATGTCGTGCGAGATGAACAGATAGGCGATGCCGAATTCGCGCTGCAGTTCCTTCAGCAGGTCGAGCACGCGGGCCTGCACCGACACGTCGAGCGCCGAAACGCTTTCGTCGGCGATGATGAGCTTGGGCCTGAGCGCCAGCGCGCGGGCGATGCAGATACGCTGGCGCTGGCCGCCCGAGAATTCGTGTGGATAGAGCTCCATCTGGTCGGCCGACAGGCCGACGCGTTCGAACAGCGTCGCCACAAGCTGGCTGCGCTCTTCCTTCGAGGCGATGCCATGGATCAACAGCGGCTCGGCAACGAGATCGCCGACGCGCATGCGCGGGTCGAGCGAGGCATAGGGATCCTGGAAAATCATCTGCACGTCGCGGCGAACCGCCTTGCGCTGGTCACGGCCAAGGCCCGCCAGATTGCGCCCGCCGATCACGATATCGCCGTGGTAGGGCACCAGCCCGGCCAGCGCCTTGGCGGTGGTCGACTTGCCGCAGCCGGATTCGCCGACCAGCGCCAGCGTCTCGTGCGGCGCGATCGAAAAGCTGACGCCTTCGACGGCGTGGACACGGCGGTTCACTTGGCCGAAGAAGCCACCGCGCAGGTCGAAATGGACATGCAGATCGTTGACCACCGCCACGCTTCCGGGCATTTCCGCTTCGACGGATTTTTGTTCGGCGGATTTTTGGCGGCCGACGCCGGTACCAATGCGCGGCACGGCAGCGAGCAGTTCACGCGTGTAGTCGGCTTGCGGCCTGGCGAAAATATCGGCGGCTGTTCCCTGCTCGACCATGCGGCCGTGCCGCATGATGACGACGCGATCGGCCATTTCGGCAACCACGCCCATGTCGTGGGTGATGAGGATGATGCTGGTGCCATGCTCGCGCTGCAGATCGCGCAGCAGTTCCAGCACCTCGCCTTGCACGGTGACATCGAGCGCCGTCGTCGGCTCGTCGGCGATCAGCACATCCGGTTTCAGCGCCAGCGCCATGGCGATCATCACGCGCTGGCGCATGCCGCCGGACAGTTCGTGCGGAAACTGCTTTAGCCGGCTTTCGGCTTCCGGGATGCGGACAGCCTTCAGCGCCTCGATGGCGCGCCGGCGCGCCTCGGCGCGAGACAGACCGGTATGGGCCTCGATGGACTCGACCAGCTGCCGGCCGATCGACAGCACCGGATTGAGCGAGGTCATCGGCTCCTGAAAAATCATCGCGATGCGGTCGCCGCGAATGCGGCGCATCTGGCGCTCATCGAGCACCGCCAGATCGATGTCGCCTCGATCCATATCACGAAGCCGGATCGTGCCGGATTCTATCCGGGCGGCCGGCTGCGGAAGCAACTGCATGATCGCCAGCGCGGTCATCGATTTGCCGGAGCCGGATTCACCGGCAATGCACAGCGTCTCGCCGCGGTTGAGTTTCAGGGAAAGATCCGAAACGACTTCGCGCCCACCGTCTTCGCCGCGTACGCTGACGGAGAGGTTGGTGATGTCGAGGATGGGCTTTGTTTCGCTGGTCATCGCAGGCGCAACTCTGCGAGGGATTTATTCCGTCGCGCCCCCCTCTGGCCTGCCGGCCATCTCCCCCTCAAGGGGGGAGATCGGATTTCGCCTCGGCTTTCGCCACTCGCCACGGGTTGAGGAAAGGCGGGACGACGAAACTGCCAATCTCCCCCCTTGAGGGGGAGATGTCCGGCAGGACAGAGGGGGGTGCCACGCCGACTCAACGTCATTCGAAGACGCAGCGCGGGAAGTAGAACGACACCACCCAGTTCGGCATGTCGACGATCTCGCTGATCCGGAGATCGCCGCAGACCGAAACCAGCATGTAGGCCTCGACCGGGTCCATTCCGTAGCGGCCGGCAAGCAGGTCGACCATCTGGGAGACCGCTTCCCTGGCGCCCGTCATCAGGTCCGGTCCGATGCCGGTCGTCACTTCGTAGCCCTTGGCATCGAGATGGCGCGTCACTGGCCCTGGCGTGGTGAAGCGCGGTGTCTTCAGCCTGATATCCTTGACCAGGTCGAGCTTGAGCACGACATCCATCGGGCTTTCGATCGCCGTGCCGCACACTTCGCCGTCGCCCTGCGCGGCATGCGTGTCGCCGACCGAAAACAGCGCACCGGCCACCTCCACCGGCAGATAGAGCGTGGTGCCGGCCGCGAGATCGCGGATGTCGAGATTGCCGCCGACGCGCCTTGGCGGCACCACCGAGTGGAGGCCCATTTCAGCCGGCGCGTTGCCGATGGTGCCGGCAAAGGGTTTCAGCGGCACGCGGGCTTGTCTGCCGAACAGCGCCGGTTCGAGCGAGGCGGCGTCGTATGTCCAGATGTTCAGCGCCGGTTCCGGGAAGTCGTCGGCGAGCAGGCCGAACCCCGGAATGTTCCCCGTCCAGCCGAAGCCGGACGGCTTGAACATCTCGATCGTCACCTTCAGCGCATCGCCCGGCTCAGCACCGTCGACGAAGATCGGCCCGGTCACCGGGTTGATCCTGTCAAAGTCGAGCTTGGCGACGTCGGCAACAGTGCTGTCGGCCTGAAGCTGGCCACCCGACGAATCGAGGCACTGGAACTCGATCGTCGAACCGGGCGCTACCCGCTCAGTCGGGACAAAGGAATTGTCCCAGCCGAAATGGTGATGGCGCCCGTGGATGGTGTAGTCGCAGTTATTGCACATCGGTCACATACACATTGTCATAGTTGATCGGGATATGGACGGGGTCGACATAGAGATTGTCGGCGCCGCCCATCCGGGCCGATTTCATGGTGAAGCGCTGCTCGTTGAAGACCGGCGCCCAGGGCGCGTCTTCCATGATCTTGTCGTAGATCGCGCTCCACATCTTGGCACGTTCGCCTGATTTGGCCGGGTCGACGACCGAGTCGGCTTCCGCCGCCTTGGCGTCGAGATCCTTGTTGCAGTACCATGACCAGTTCCAGCCGCCCGGAACCGCGCCGGCGCAGCCGAGGATCGGCCCGTAGAAGTTCGACGGATCGGGGAAATCGGCGATCCAGGCCATGCCGCCGGACCAGATCATCGGCGCGCCGGCCTTGTCGCCGCCGGCTGCGATGACGTTGGCCTGCGCGAGCGACTGGATGCTGGCCTTGATGCCGACCGCCGCCAGATCCTGCTGGATCGCCTGGGCGATGCGCGGGTTTGGATCGGTGTTCATGGCGAACAGCTGCGTGTCGAAACCATCGGGATGACCGGCCTCGGCAAGCAAAGCCTTGGCCTTGGCCACGTCA
Source organism: Mesorhizobium sp. M1322 (assembly GCF_040318085.1). Lineage (NCBI taxonomy): Bacteria > Pseudomonadati > Pseudomonadota > Alphaproteobacteria > Hyphomicrobiales > Phyllobacteriaceae > Mesorhizobium > Mesorhizobium sp. M1322. Next base: position 15,594 of record NZ_JAMYLP010000098.1, on the reverse strand, counting down.
TAGGGATAACCCTTGAATTCCTTGTCGTAGCCGGGCATCGACGGCGGCAGCGGCTGGTTGGCCGGCACCGCACGGTTGTTGATCAGCTGAACGATACGGTCCTTGTTGATCGCCATGTTGACCGCTTGCCGCACCTTCACATTGTCGAAGGGCGCCATGGTGGTATTCATGGTGATGTAGCCGGTGTGCAACTGGCCGCCCTCGACGACGCGGGCCTTCTGCTCGGGATCGGCCATCACCTCCTGGAACTTGGCCGGCGGGATGCCGTCGCCGGGGACGTCGATCTCGCCCTTCTGCAGGCGCAGCAGCGCCACGATCGGCTCCTGCCCGATCTCGAAGCTGATCTTGTCGAGATGCGGCAGGCCCTTGTGCCAGTAATCCGGGTTGCGCTCGAAGACGACGCGCTGGCCGAGCGTCCATTCGGCGAGCTTGAAAGCCCCGGTGCCGACAGGATGCTTGCCGAAGTCCGCGCCGTATTTCTCGACTTCCTCCTTCGGCACGACATGCGAGAAGTTGATGCCCATGACATGCAGGAAGGTGGCGTCGGGCCGGGTCAGTTCGAACTTGATCGTGTAGGGGTCGACGACGGTGACGCCCGCCAGGCTTTCTGCCTTGCCGGCAGCGACATCGTCATAGCCTTTGATCGAGCCGAAGAAGCCGGCGCCCGGGCTCTGCGTCTTCGGATTGGTGACGCGATCAAGCGAATATTTCACGTCGTCGGCAGTCATCTCGCGGCCATTGTGGAACTTCACCCCTTGGCGCAGCTTGAAGGTGAAGGTCTTGCCGTCGGGGGCGATCTCGTAACTCTCGGCGAGGTCGGGCCGCAGGTTGGTGGTGCCCGGCTCGTAGTCCATCAGCCCGTCGAACAGGCTCTTGATCATCGACCAGTTCTGCCAGTCATAGCCGATGGCCGGATCGAGCGTGGCGACGTCGTCCTTGTAGGTGATGGTGATCGCACCGCCCGGCTTGGCGTTCGGATCGACGGCGTCTTCGCCGCGAACGCTTGCCGTGCCGAGCATCAGCGCGAGCGCCGACATGGCCACGGTGGAGGTCAGGAATTTCTTCATCTCGTGTTCCCTTTCTCTGGTTGTTACCGGTCTTTTTTGGCTTTCATCTGAGCTTGATGCGCGGATCGATGAACGGTGCGACGGTGTCGGCCAGGAGATTGCCGAGCACGATGGCGAAGGCCGAAACCAGGGTGACACCCATGATGATCGGAATGTCGACGCGCTGGATGGCCTGCCAGGCAAGCTGGCCGATGCCGGGCCAGCCGAACACGCTTTCGACCACCACGATCCCGCCCATGAAGATGCCGATGTCGATGCCGATCATGGCGATGACCGGCAGGATGGCGTTGGGCAGTGCATGGCGGAAAATGATGGCGCCGCGCGCAAGGCCCTTGGCGCGAGCGGTCCGCATATAGTCCTGGCGCAGCACGTCGATCATCGACGAGCGCATCATGCGGGCGTACCAGCCGGCGCCGAGGATCCCCATGGTCAGCGAGGGCAACACCAAATGACGCCAGGTGCCGTAGCCGCCGATCGGAAACCAGCCGAGCCGCACGGCGAATACATAAAGGAGCAGCAGGCCGACGACGAATTGCGGCGCCGAGACGCCGACAAAGGACGCGACCATCAGCGTCTGGTCGGTGGCGGTGCCGCGCCTGACGGCGGCAAGCAGGCCCATCGTCAGGCCGATCGCCAGCTCGCAAAGGATGGCGCCGACCATCAGCAGCAGGCTTGCCGGCAGCCGCGAGACGATGAGCTCCGTGACCTCGGAACGCTGGATGTAGGAGCGCCCGAGATCGCCGCTGAGCAGGCTGGTCAGATAGTGCCAGTACTGGATGAAGAAGGGCTGATCGAGGCCGAGCTGCCGACGGATGTTCTCGACCGTCTCGGGCGTGGCGCTGCGGCCGGCGATCTGTCGGACGGGATCGGCGGGCAGCAGGTAGAGCAACGCAAAGGTGATCAGCGACACGCCGAGCAGGATGAGCAGCGATTGAATGACGCGGCGGCCGAGATAGGCGATCATGCCCGGCCCCTTTGCGTCGGATCGAGGATGTCGCGCAGCGCATCGCCGATGAGGTTGAAGGCCAGCGCCAGCGCCAGGATCGCCGCACCCGGAAAGAAGACCAGCCAGGGTGCTGCCTGGAAATAGGTCTGGTTCTCGAAAATGATGTTGCCCCAGGATGCGGTCGGCGGCTGCACGCCGATGCCGAGATAACTGAGCGTTGCTTCGAGCAGCACCGTGGTCGAGATGCCGAGCGTGCCCCAGACGATGATCGTCGGCAGCAGATGCGGCAGGATATGGCGAAACAGGATGCGTGGTGCGCTGGCACCGATCGTACGCTCGGCGTCTATGAACTCGCGCTCGGCGAGCGAGCTGGTCTCGGTGTAGATGACCCGCGCGGTCTGCACCCAGTTCACCAGTGCGATCACCATGGCAACGATCCACAGGCTCGGCTGGAGCACCGCCGCCAGGCAGATGGCGAGCAGCAGCGCCGGAAAGGCCATCATCAGATCGGTGAAGCGCATCAGCGCGTTGCCGATCCAGCCGCGGAAATAACCCGCGGTGACGCCGACCAGCGTGCCGATCAGAAGCGCCACGCCGTTGGCGACGATGCCGATGATCAGCGAGGTGCGTGCGCCGAAAAGGATGCGGGTCAGCAGATCGCGGCCGAGCAGATCCGTGCCCAGCCAGAAGCTGGCATTCGGCGGCAAGGGCGCACCTTCAAGCGTCAGCCCGTCAAACATCTGCTCGTTTGGATCGTAGCCCGTCAGCCACGGCGCCAGGATGGCGCCAGCCACGACGACGGCAACGATCACCAGGCCGATCAATGCCAGAGGACGCTTGACCAGGCGCCGCCAGACGCCGGCGCGTGGCTTGACCGGCATGCGCCCGGTTGCCGGAAGATCAGGCGCGATGGGACTGGTCATCGCCGCCTTCTTCCGTCATCGCCACGATCCTGCGCGCGGCCGCCTCGACACTGATCTGCCAGCTCATCGCCAGCGACCGGAGCTGCGCATAGGCGCGGCCGTCCTCGGCGCCCTTCGACAAGGCCTCCACCGCGCGCACGATGGTCTGGCGCTCCGCGACGCGCAGGCGAAGCGACGATATCTCGCCTGCCAAAAGCTTGCGCGCCTCAAAACTCTGCCGTGCGATCAAAAGGGCGCTGTAGACGCCGGCATTGCCGACCGGCTTCAGCAACTGGGCGTCGGCCTTGTGCGACAGCGCCCACTCGATGCGGCCCGGCGCTTCGGAGCCGATCAGCGCCACCAGCGGCATCGGCGCCTCACCCGGCGCCCATGGGAATTGTTCGTCGAAGCCGAGGTCGGCATCGAAGAAGACGAAATCCGCTGCCAGCGCCTCGGCCGGCAGTTCCGGCCAGCAGCCGACCGTGTCGAGGCCGATGGCCGACAATTGCCGCGTGATCGCCTGCACCGTCGGATGCGGACGATGCAGGACAAAGGCCCTGGCGCCGCCGAGATTCGGGATGCGCGGGACCTTGCTCACGACACCACCCTCAGGCGTGGGCGGCCGAACGTCTCGGTCCGGTCATAGCGGGACAGATAGGGATCGGGCGCCACTCCCTTGGTCAGCGTGACGGTCTTGAATGCGGTCCCCTCGATGCGCCCGATCTGCACCGGCAAGGTGGCGTGCTGGGTTTGCGGATCGATGGAGATGTCGCCGAGCGGGGTTCGAAACGAGGTTCCGGCAAAGGCCTGGGGAAGGTCCGGCCATTGTGCGCCGGGATTGCGGGCGAGGATTTCGGCAAGCGTCCGCACCGAGGCATAGGCCGCCGCCTCGAAGGACGAGGCAGGCATGATGGAGGGCGCCGAATCGCCCTGGCGATCCGCTGCCGAGATGTCGTGAAAGTACGGTCCGACGGAAAGGTGACCATTGCCCGCATCATTGAGCGCCGGCAACTCGCATTCGGTGAGATTGCAGGACAGGATCGGGCAGCGCTCCGGCCTGAAATGCGGGTCGCGTTCGGCAAGTTCGGCATAGGCCGCGATGAAGGCGTAGGATGAGGAGCCGATCAGGTTGTTCAGGATGAACTCCGGCCGGGTCGCCTGGATCTCGGCGATCAGCCTGGAGACATCGACCTCGCCGAGCGGCAGATAGCGTTCGCCCAAAACCTTGCCGCCGGCATCGGCGATCAGGTCGCGGGCGACACGGTTGGTTTCCCAGCCCCAGATGTAGTTCGAGCCGAGCAGGAAGCCGTTGGCGCCGAAGCGCGGCACGACATGGGCCAGCAGCGGGACGAGATGCTGGTTTGGGCAAGCGTGCATGTAGACGACATGCTCGTTCGCTTCGAAGCCCTCATAGGGGCAGGCGTACCAGAGCGTGCCGCCGGCGCGCTCGAGGATCGGAATGACCTCCTTGCGGCTCCATGACGTGATGCAGCCAATGATGTGGCGCGCGCCGCTGTTGCCGAGAATGTCGGCGCAGCCCGTCGCGTAGCCATCGATGTTGCCCTGCGGGTCGCGCTCCACCGGAACGAATTCGATCGGGATGGCGGGATCGGCGTTGACATCGGCGATGGCCGTCATCGCACCCGAACGGCAGGATTCGGACAGCAGGCGGTAGTTGCCCGACCGCGAGTAAAGGATGCCGATTTCGATACGCCGTCCCAAGCAAATCCCCAAAAATAACAATGCCCCGCAGCCGCCGCCGCGGAAGGCGAGGCATACGAGGCATTTTTGCCGCCCGGCGGTCGGAGCCGGTATTTTCCCCATCAGCGTATTCCGTACGGCGGGTCAGTCAAGCGGGAAAGTGAGGGCCGGGAACGTGACCGCGTTGCGTCTGGTTGCGCGAGGGGCCTCGCCGAGAATTCGTCCTATCTCAGCGGTGGGCGCGTTTCTCGTCCGTCGCCGCCCGGTCGATCGCCAGCCCATTCGTCGACGGGGAGACACCAAATTTTTCGCCAGCGTCCTCGGCTGTATAGTATCCTAGGGCGACATCCCTCAGCACCAGTTCCGGATCGCGCTGCAACGGATCGCCATAGCCGCCGCCGCCCGGCGTGCCGACGCGCACGCGGTCGCCGGCCTTCAGCGCGATGTCCTGCTCCTTGGAGAGGTGCGGCGGCACATGTTCCTTGCCGTCGCGGAACACGGTCACCGTGTTGACCGCGCCGTCCTTGCCGCCGAGTGCGCCCTGCGGACCGAAACGGCCATGGTCCATGACGAAGGAGGCGCGGGCGTCGCCGCGCAGGATCTCGACCTCATAGGCGAGCCCAAAACCGCCGCGATGCTTGCCGGCGCCGCCCGAGCCTTCGCGCAGGGCATAGTGGCGGTAGAGCACCGGAAAAGCCTGCTCCATGATTTCGACCGGCGGCGATTTGGAGATGCCGATGGTCGAGCAGCCATTGGTCAGGCCGTCATGACCGGCATTGCCGCCATAGCCGCCGCCGGAGATCTGGTACATGACGTAGTCGCGGCCGCGCGCCGGATCGTTGCCGCCGAGCGCGAAATTGCCGCTGGAGCCGGCCGGGGCCGCCGTCACCTTGGCCGGCAGCGCCTGCACCATCGCCGCGAACACCGCCTCGGCGATGCGCTGCGAAACCTCGGCCGCGCAGCCCGAGACCGGGCGCGGATATTTGGCGTCGAGGAAGGTGCCTTCCGGCCGCTTGACGATCAGCGGCTCGAAGGCGCCGGCGCTGATCGGCACATCCGGAAAAATATGACGCATGGCGAGGTAGACCGAGGACAACGTCGTCGCCAGAACGCTGTTCATCGGCCCGGCGCAAGGTTTTGACGAGCCTGAAAAATCGAAGCTGAGCGTGTCGCCCTGTTTCTCCACCGCGAGCGCGATGGTCAGCGGCTCGTTCACCACCCCGTCGGAATCGACGAAGGCCTTGGAGCGATAGATGCCGTCGGGAATGGCTGATATGTTGGCGCGCATCTGTTCGGCGGCGCGGCGGCGCAGTTCGGCGATCGCCTCGACGACTATTTCGTTGCCGTAACGATCCAAGATTCCGTTGAGCCGGTCCTGACCGATCAGCAGGGCCGCCGCTTGCGCACGGATGTCGCCGATGCGCTGGTCGGCAACCCTGATGTTCGAGCAGATGATGGCGTAGATTTCGCGATCGAGCACGCCCTTCTTGAACAGTTTCACCGGCGGCAGCCGAAGGCCCTCCTGCTCGACCGCCGTTGCCGAGGCGGAAAAGCCGCCCGGCACCGAGCCGCCAATATCGGGCCAGTGGCCGGTGTTCGACAGCCAGCAGAAAATCTTTCCATCCCTGTAGACCGGCATGGCGAAGCGCACATCCATCAGGTGGGTGCCGCCGAGATAGGGGTCGTTGACGATGTAGATGTCGCCGGGCTCGGGCGGCAGGCAGCGTCCGTCGGCGATCATCTCGATCACCGTTCTGGTCGAATACTGCATCACGCCGACGAACACCGGCAGGCCCTGGCTGCCCTGTGCGATCAGCGAACCATCGACGGCCGAATAAATGCCGTCGGAGCGGTCGTTGGCCTCGGCGATAACAGGCGAAAACGCGGCGCGCGAAAACGTCAGGTCCATCTCGTCGCAGACCTGCTGCAGCGCCGCCTGGATGACCGAAAGCGTGATCGCGTCGAGCTTTTCCATCTCAGGCCCCACTAACCCACTCAATGCCGATGTCGATGATGATGTTGCCGTCGGCGTCCGATCGCGCCCGGTCGCCGGGCTCGAGCACGGTGGTGGCATCCATCTGTTCGAGGATCGCCGGCCCTTCGATGACGGCATCGAGCGGCAGCTTTTCCCTGCTATAGACCGGCGTGTGGTGCCAGTGTCCGCCATACCAGACCGGCCGGATTTCGCGGCGCGCCTCATCAAGCGTTTTGGCGCGACCAGCCGGGTCGATCAATCGCGAAAGATCGATCGCCGGCCGCACGCCGGTCACCGACGTATTGAGGTTGACCAGATTGGCGCGGATTTCCGGCAGCTCGACCTTGAAGCGGGCGAAATAGGCCTTTTCGAACAGCTGCTGCAGTACCTCGCGCGTCACCGAAGACGACGGCAGCGGCACGTTGATGATATGGGTCTGGCCGACGAACTGCATGTCGGCGGAATGGGTGACGCGGATCGTCTCCGGTTTCACCGCTTCCTTGCCGATCAGCTCTTCGCCTTCGTTTCGGTGCCGTTCCAATATCGCGTGAAGCTGGCTTTCATCAAGACTGGCCACCGGTTGGTTCACGGTGTTAACGAAATCGTGCCTGAGATCGGCGACGACGCAGCCGAGCGCATTGGTGATGCCCGGCCGCGCCGGCACCAGCACTTTTGGCAGGCCAAGCTCGCGCGCCAGTGCTGTCGCATGCAGCGGCCCGGCGCCGCCAAAGGCGAACAGCGCGAAATCGCGCGGGTCGTGGCCGCGCGACACCGACACCATGCGGATGGCGCCGGCCATCTTCATGTTGCCGAGCCGCAGCACCGCGCCAGCCGCCTCGACGCCGGACAGGCCCGTCGCCTTCCCGATCCTGTCCTCGAATATCCCGGTGACGTGTTCGACGGTGACCGGATTTTCGACGGCAAGCAGCTTCTTCGGCGCCAGCCGGCCGAGCACCAGATTGGCATCGGTGATGGTCGGCTCGCTGCCGCCGCGGCCGTAGCAGATCGGGCCGGGATTGGCGCCGGCGCTTTGCGGGCCGATCTGGATCAGGCCCGCCGCATCGACACGGGCGATCGAGCCGCCACCGGCGCCGACCGTATGCACCGCCACCATCGGCACATGGATCGGCATTGCATATTCGATCTCGATTTCGTTCGACACGGCGGGCTCGGCATTGCGGATCAGCGCCACGTCGGTCGAGGTGCCGCCCATGTCGTAGGTGACCAGGTTTTCGAAGCCGGCGCGTTTTCCCGTATAGGCGGCGGCGATGACACCGGACGCCGGGCCGGACATCACGGTCTTGGCCGACTCACGTGTGACAAAGCGGGCCGAGATCATGCCGCCATTGCCGTTCATGATCAGGAAGTCGCGGGCATAGCCTTTTGATCCCAGTTCCTTGCGCAGCCGCTCGACATAGCGCTCGAGGATCGGCTGTACCGAGGCGTTGACCGAAGCGGTTACGCCGCGCTCGAATTCGCGCGCTTCCGACAGCAGCGCATGGCCTGTCGTGATGTAGCTATTCGGCCAAAGCTCGGCGGCGATCTCGGCCGCGCGCCGTTCATGCGCCGGATTGGCGTAGGAATGCAGGAAATGGATGACCAGGGATTCGCAGCCGGCCTCGATCAACTGGGAAATCGCCGCGCGCATCTCGGCTTCGTCGAGATGGATACGCACCGCGCCCGAGGCTTCGACGCGCTCCGACACTTCAAGCCGCAGATTGCGCGGAATGATCGGCACGAAGCTGCCCGTCATGCCATAGGCCTGCGGCCGTGTCCGCCGGCCAAGCTCGATGACGTCGCGAAAGCCGCGCGTGGTGATCATGCCGGTTTTCGCCAGCCGGCGTTCGAGCACCGCGTTGGTGGTGGTGGTCGTGCCGTGCACGATGAGGTCGATGCCGCGGATGGGGAAGCCGGTGGCACCGAGCGCCGAAACGACGCCGAAGGCCTGGTTGTCGATCGTGGTCGGGGTCTTGGCGATATGCACCTTGCCACCGTGACGGCCGTCGATCAGAAGCAGGTCGGTAAAGGTTCCGCCGACGTCGATGCCGGCGACGACGCTGCCCGAGGAATCCAGCGTCTGCGCCGAAAAATTCTCTTCCATTGTCGAAACCCGAAATGTCAGGACTACAGATATGTCTCAGTTTGGAAAGGTGTTTCACGCTGGCGTCTTGACGCAAATATCATTTGTATACTAATAAATTCCGGACACAAGAGCTTACCGCTTCGCAGTGTGCAAACGGCACGCCGGAACCTGATCGGTTCGGGCGCGCAGGAGAAGGTTTGGCGTCAGCGCCCTCGGGTTGGCCAGAAGGTTAGGTTTGATGAACACCACATCCGCGCTCAACACCGCCGGCGCCCGGCCGCTGCAGTTCCCAATACCGGCCAATGTCTATGCCGAAACCGTCGTCTCGGTGAAGCACTATACCGACCGGCTGTTTTCGTTTCGCATCACCCGGCCGCAATCGCTGCGCTTCCGCTCCGGCGAGTTCGTCATGATCGGCCTGCCCAACGCCGAGAAGCCGGTGTTCCGCGCCTATTCGATCGCCAGCCCTGCCTGGGACGACGAACTGGAATTCTTCTCGATCAAAGTACCGGACGGCCCGCTGACCTCGCAGCTGCAGAAGATCGAGATCGGCGACACCGTCATCATGCGGCAGAAGTCGACCGGCACGCTGGTTGTCGACGCGCTGACCCCGGCCAAGCGCCTGTTCATGATCTCGACCGGCACCGGCATCGCGCCCTTCGCCAGCCTGCTGCGCGATCCCGATACCTATGAAAAATTCGAGCAGGTCGTCCTGACCCACACCTGCCGCGACAATGCCGAACTCACCTACGGCCAGGAGCTGGTTGCAGAGCTGGAGAACGACCCGCTGATCGGCGAGCTGACTGGTGGCCGCGTCACGCTCTACAATTCGACGACGCGCGAGACCTCCGAGCGCATGGGCCGCATCACCGCGCTGATCGGCTCGGGAAAATTCTATGCCGATCTCGGCATCGACAAGCTCGACCCGGAGACCGACCGCATCATGATCTGCGGCTCGATGCACATGCTTAGGGATGTCAAGGAACTGGCCGAAAGCCTCGGCTTCCAGGAAGGCTCGCTGCACCATCCGGCAAGCTTCGTCGTCGAGCGCGCCTTCGTCGGCTGAGACGCAGTCCAGCGTTCGCTGCTTTCAGACTCTGATTTGACCATGCGGTCAAAATCAGCTGCTTTCGCAGGCTTTTTCCGTTATGACCGCCCGAAGGACTCGTGAAGCGCTGCTTCACGGTCTATCTTCGGCATAAGTCGTCGAACGAAAGGGCAGGAGATGAGCAGCACAATCCGCGAAGCCGATCTTAGTGCCGACAGATTGGGACCTTCCAAGATCACGCCGCTGCCGGCGCGCACCGCCGCCAATGCGCCGGCGCCGCAAGCGCACGGCATTGCCCGCAATCCCGGCATGAAGCTCGATCTCGGCTTCATGGAATCGATGCGCAGCGTCAACCGCTCGGCGCTGGAACGGCGTGTCGCCAGCCTGACCAAGCGGCGCTCGATCAAGGCAGACAACCAGGCCGCCTGGCTGCTGCGCGCCGTCGCCTGCATGGACCTGACCACGCTGAACTCGAACGACACCGACGAGCGCGTCCGCCGGCTCTGCGCCAAGGCGGTCAATCCGTTCCGCCGCGACATCGTCGAAGGGCTCGGCATTACTGGTGAAAAGATCCGCCCGGCGGCGGTCTGTGTCTATCATCCCTTCGTCGCCACCGCCGTCGATGCGCTACGCGGCACCGGCATTCATGTCGCCGCGGTATCCACAGCGTTCCCGCACGGCCTCACCCCGCTTTCGACGCGCCTGCAGGAGATCGAAGCTTCGGTGAGGGATGGTGCTGACGAGATCGACGTCGTCATTCCGCGCGGCCTGGTATTCGCGGCGAAATGGCAGGAACTCTATAACGAGATCGTCTCGATGCGCGCCGCCTGCGGCGAGGCGCATCTGAAGGTTATTCTCGGCACCGGCGACCTCGCCACGCTGCGCAACGTCATGCTCGCCTCGATGGTGGCGATGATGGCCGGCGCGGACTTCATCAAGACCTCGACCGGCAAGGAAAGCGTCAACGCGACGCTACCGGTCGGCCTTGCCATGGTGCGCGCCATCCGCGCCTATTTCGAGGAGACCGGCTACCTCATCGGCTTCAAGCCGGCCGGCGGCATTTCCACGGCAAAGGCATCGCTCGACTGGCTGGTGCTGATGAAGGAAGAGCTTGGCCGGCGATGGCTGGAGCCAGACCTGTTCCGCTTCGGCGCGTCGAGCCTTTTGACCGACATCGAGCGCCAGCTCGAGCACCATCTGACCGGTCATTATTCGGCCAACCATCGCCACGCGATGGCGTAGCGTCCTACCCTCCCCCTTGTGGGGAGGGTCGCCGCGAAGCGGCGGGGGGGGGGTCAAAGGAATCAGGTAGCCGTGCAATGAACCAAGCCAATAGCCAATTACCCCCACCCCGATCGGCTTTGCCGATCGACCCTCCCCGCAAGGGGGAGGGTAAAGGAGGCGCCCGATGAACATTCTCGAACGCTATCATGCCATGGACTACGGCCCGGCGCCGGAGGCCCGCAACGAGGCCGATGGCTGGCTTGCGGCGCGCGATTTTTCCAAAGCGCTGTTCATCGGTGGCGACTGGAAAGCAGCCGGCGGCGGCAATACCTTCGACACCAACGAACCATCTTCGGGAAAACTGCTGGCCAAGGTGTCGGATGCCGGTGCTGCCGATATCGACGCGGCGGTTTCGGCCGCCACAAAAGCGCTGCCGAAATGGAGCGCCAGCTCCGGCTACAGCCGAGCCAAAGTGCTCTATGCCATCGGCCGCGCCATGCAGCGCCACCAGCGCCTGTTCGCGGTGCTGGAATCGATCGACAACGGCAAGCCGATCCGCGAAAGCCGCGACATCGACGTGCCGCTGGCCATCCGTCATTTCATCCATCATGCCGGCTGGGCGCAGGCACTGGACAAGGATTTCCCTGATCAGAAGGGCGTCGGCGTCGTCGGCCAGATCATCCCTTGGAACTTCCCGCTTTTGATGCTGGCCTGGAAGATCGCGCCGGCGCTGGCCGCCGGCTGCGCGATAGTGCTCAAGCCGGCCGAATTCACGCCGCTCACCGCCATCCTGTTCGCCGAGATCTGCGAACGATCAGGCGTGCCGAAGGGTGTCGTCAACATCGTCCAGGGCGGGCCGGAGGCGGGTGCGGCCATCGTCAATCATCCCGGCATCCAGAAGATCGCCTTCACCGGCTCGTCCGAGGTCGGCAAGATCATCCGCAAGGCCACTGCAGGATCAGGGAAAAAAATATCGCTGGAGCTTGGCGGCAAGTCGGCTTTCGTCGTCTTCGAGGACGCCGACCTCGACAGCGCCGTCGAGGGACTGGTTGACGGCATCTGGTTCAACCAGGGCCAGGTCTGCTGCGCCGGCTCGCGCCTGCTGGTGCAGGAAGGCATCGCCGAGGCCTTTATCGCCAAGGTCAAGACACGGATGAGCCGGTTGCGCGTCGGCAGCCCGCTCGACAAGAACACCGATATCGGCCCGCTGGTCGACCTGACCCAGCTCGATCGCGTCAAGGGGCTGGTCGCCGCAGGCGCCAAGCAGGGCGCCGTCTGCTGGCAGCCGGATGTGGCGCTGCCGCCCTCCGGCTATTACCATCTGCCGACGCTGGCGACAGGCGTTTCGCCGGCCAACATCCTGGCGCAGGAGGAGGTGTTCGGCCCGGTGCTGGCGACCATGACCTTCCGCAACACCGAGGAGGCGATCGAGCTCGCCAACAACACGCGCTACGGCCTGGCCGCCTCGGTGTGGAGCGAAAACGTCAACCTTGCGCTGCACGTCGCGCCGCAATTGAAGGCCGGCGTCGTCTGGGTCAACGGCACCAATATGTTCGACGCCGCCTGCGGCTTCGGCGGCTACCGCGAGAGCGGTTTTGGCCGCGAAGGCGGGCGCGAGGGCATGTTCGAATATCTCTCGGCGAAACTGCCGCTCGGCCCGGCCATCAAGCCGGCAACGGCTACGGCCCAACCTGTCGAGCAGGCGGAAGGCGACGCCATCGATCGCACGGCAAAGCTGTTCATCGGCGGCAAGCAGGTCAGGCCGGACGGCAATTATTCGCTTGCCGTCGCCAACGCCAAGGGCAGGCTTGCCGGCGAGGTCGGTCTCGGCAGCCGCAAGGATATCCGCGATGCCGTCGCGGCTGCACGTGCCTGCAAGGGCTGGCCGGAGGCGACCGCCTACAACCGCAGCCAGGTGCTTTACTATCTGGCCGAGAACCTGTCCGGCCGCGCGGGCGAATTTGCCGCCCGCCTCACGGAGCTTACCGGCGCCACCGCCAAGGCCGCGCGCGAAGAGGTCGAGATGTCGATCGAGCGGCTGTTCCTCTATGCCGGCCTGGCCGACAAGTTCGAGGGCCGTGTCCACCAGCCGCCGGCCCGCGCCGTCACCTTGGCACTGCACGAGCCGGTCGGCGTCTTCGGCATCATGGCGCCCGACAATGCGCCCCTGCTTGGCCTGATCTCGCTGGTGGTGCCAGCGCTCGCCATGGGCAACACCGTCGTCGCGGTGCCTTCGGAAAAATATCCGCTGCTTGCCACCGATCTCTACCAGGTCATCGAATATTCCGACGTCCCGGCCGGCGCCATCAACATCGTCACCGGCCGCAGCGCCGAGCTCGCCGGCGTGCTGGCCAAGCATGACGACGTCGACGGGCTCTGGGTGTTCGCCGATGCCGAGACCTGCGCCAAGGCCGAAGCCGACTCTGTCGGCAATCTCAAGCGCGTCTGGACCGGCAACGGCCGCAGCCTCGACTGGGCATCGGCCGAGGCCGCCGGCGATGCTTTCCTGCGCCGTGCCGTCGAGGTCAAGAACGTCTGGGTGCCCTACGGCGACTGAGCTGTCGCTTTTCGCGCAGCGTCGGACGAGAAGCGTTCGGGCTTGACGGGCCAAAAGATGTTCTTTACCGAGAAAAAACATTTGGCCCGCAGGCGAATATCGGAACAGGCGGCATGGTAGCCGTCCGTCTGGCACATTGTGCCTTGGCCCTGGGCCGGTAAAAACCGGGCGATCGCAGACAGGCGAGGAGAAAAGCATGGCGGATCTGGCAGGCAAGATCGTTGTCGTCACGGCGGCGGCACAAGGCATCGGCCGGGCGAGCGCGCTGGCTTTCGCCAAGGCGGGCGCTGTTGTCCACGCCACCGACATCAACGAGGTGATGCTCGCCGAACTTGGCAGGACCCCCGGCATCAAGACCCGCAAGCTCGACGTGCTGAACGACGAGGCGGTCGAAACCGCCTTTGCCGAGATCGGCGCCGTCGACGTGCTGTTCAACTGCGCCGGCTTCGTCCATTCGGGCTCGATCCTCGAGATGAAGGACGCCGACCTCGACTTTGCCTACGATCTCAACGTTCGCTCGATGATCCGCACCATCCGCGCCGTGCTGCCCGGCATGCTGGAGCGCGGCAACGGTTCGATCATCAACATGGCGTCGCTGGCCGGTTCGACCAAGGGCGTGCCAAACCGCTTCGTCTATGGGCTGACCAAGGCTGCCGTCATCGGCCTGACCAAATCTGTTGCCGCCGACTATGTCGGCAAGGGCATACGCTGCAATGCCATCTGCCCGGGCACGGTCGAAAGCCCGTCGCTGCAGGACCGCATGCATGCGCAGGGCGACTACGAGGCAGCCCGCGCCGCCTTCATCGCCCGCCAGCCGATGGGCCGCCTCGGCACGCCCGAGGAAATCGCCGATCTCGCCGTCTATCTGGCCGGTGCTACTTATACGTCGGGACAGGCTTATAATATCGACGGCGGCTGGTCGATCTAGGAGTCAAAATCCTATTCTGCCGGGCGCCTGACGCGGCGTCTGTGCTTACCTAGGCTCACGTACTTTAAGTACGCTCCGCTCCGGTTCTCGAAAACCACGCCATTCGCCGCAGCGGAGCGAGTTTGCAAACGGCCTCTGGTCGCAACTGGGAGAAAAATTCTATGAAACTGCTGCGCTATGGCGAAGCGGGGAGCGAATGCCCCGGCCTGCTCGATGCGGACGGGACAATCCGTGACCTCTCCGCCCATGTCACCGACATTGCCGGCAAGGCGCTCGACCCGGCATCGCTCGATACGTTGTCGAAGCTCGATCCGAAATCGCTGCCGGCAGTTTCCGGCAAGCCGCGCATCGGCGCCTGCGTCGCCGGCACTGGCAAATTCATCTGCATCGGCCTGAACTATTCCGACCATGCCGCCGAGACCGGCGCCGTCGTGCCGCCGGAGCCGATCATCTTCATGAAGGCAAGCTCGGCCATCGTCGGGCCTGATGACGACGTGCTGATCCCGCGCGGCTCGGTGAAAACCGATTGGGAAGTCGAGCTTGGCGTGGTCATCGGCAGAAAAGCCAAATATGTCACCGAGGCCGAGGCGCTGGATTATGTCGCCGGCTACTGCGTCGCGCATGACGTTTCCGAGCGCGCCTTCCAGGCCGAGCGTCAGGGCCAGTGGACCAAGGGCAAGTCCTGCGACACGTTTGGGCCGATCGGCCCGTGGCTGGTGACCAAGGACGAGGTCAAGGACCCGCAGAACATCCCGATGTGGCTGAAGGTCAACGGCAAGACGATGCAGAACGGCTCGACCAGGACCATGGTCTATGGCGTCGCCTACCTGGTTTCCTACCTCAGCCAGTTCATGTCGCTGCATCCGGGCGACATCATCTCGACCGGCACGCCGCCCGGCGTCGGGCTGGGCATGAAGCCGCCGGTGTTCCTGAAGCCCGGCGACGTCGTGGAGCTCGGCATCGAAGGGCTGGGCATCCAGAAGCAGACGTTCAAGGCGGATTTGTAGGCGCTCTGCCTTCTCCCCTTGTTGTGGGAGAAGGTGGATTGGCGCGTAGCGCCAAGACGGTTGAGCAACCGTGCTTCAAACGAAAGCCGGATTCCAGGGTTTGTTGGTGCGCACCATAGCGTTGAGGGTTGTGATGAGCTTGCGCATGACGGCGAC
>NZ_JAMYLP010000097.1:0-20574 GCF_040318085.1 Mesorhizobium sp. M1322 | reverse complement strand
CCGCCACCGGTCAATCCAAGCCGACCAAAAGACCGAGCCTCTCCCAATCAGATGGCCTTCATATATGAATAACTTTCCCCGGACAGCCCTGCCGTAAACGGGGAGAAAGAGGCTGGTCGCAGTGTCGGCACTTTTTTCTGCAACGCTGGCGATTGGCGAAGCCGTCAATGAGAGCGCCCCTCGCCCCGTTTACGGGGAGAGGATGCCGGCAGGCAGGTGAGGGGCGGCGCCGGCTTCGACGATTAGCGGGCGATACGGAAGCGCAGGAAACCGCAACCGCAGGCCGGCACAAACACCAATATGCTCTAAGCCCCCAGCCCTTCGAACAGGATCGTCGACAGATAGCGTTCGGCGAAGGACGGGATGACGACCACCAGGTTCTTGCCCTTGTTCTCCGGCCGCGAGCCGACGACGATCGCCGCCTGCAGGGCAGCGCCCGAGGAGATACCGACCGGCACGCCTTCAAGGCGAGCGACGAGCCGCGCATTGGCGACCGAATCCTCGTTGGAGACCTTGACGATCTCGTCATAGATCGTCGTGTCGAGGATCTTTGGTGCGAAGCCGGCGCCGATGCCCTGGATCTTGTGCGGGCCGGGCTGGCCGCCCGACAGCACCGGCGAGGCTTCCGGCTCGACGGCGACGACATGCACGGAGGGCTTGCGCTGCTTCAGCACCTGGCCGACGCCGGTGATGGTGCCGCCGGTACCAATGCCGGCGACGAAGATGTCGACCTCGCCATGGGTGTCGTTCCAGATTTCCTCGGCCGTGGTGCGGCGGTGGATTTCCGGATTGGCCGGATTCTCGAACTGTTGCGGAATAATGGCGTCGGGCAGCGTCGCGGCCAGCTCATCGGCCTTGGCGATGGCGCCCTTCATGCCTTTCGGCCCTTCGGTCAGCACCAGTTCGGCGCCGAGCAGCGCCAGCATCTTGCGGCGTTCGACCGACATGGTTTCCGGCATGGTCAGGATCAGTTTATAGCCCTTGGCGGCGGCGGCAAAGGCAAGCGCGATGCCGGTATTGCCCGAGGTCGGCTCGATCAGCGTGGTCCTGCCGGGCGCAATCCTGCCCGATGCCTCCAGCGCCTCGATCATCGAGACGCCGATGCGATCCTTGACCGAGCCGATCGGGTTGAAGAATTCGAGCTTGGCCAGCAGATTGGCAACGACACCCTTTTCATTTGCGAACTTGTCGAGCCGCACCAGCGGTGTGTCGCCGATCGTCTCGGTGATCGAATTGTAGATGCGGCCGCGGCCGGGCACATGCACGGTGGTGGCGGGCTTGTTCATTGGTTTCGCTCCCAAGAGTTAGGCGGGCAAGAGTCAGACGGGCAAGAGTGAGGCAACGAAGTCTCGACCCAGGCAGGATAGAGCCTTCGGCCGCGCAAGATAGTCTGCCGTTTGAAAATATCCGAGTGGATCGCATTCTGAAAACACCCTCGCCCCGGAAAAGCATTTCAGGCGTGGCCAAAACTGGCCTATTGCCGGGCGGCGATCGCGGCGGCTGCTCCGACCATGAAAGCGGCGGCGGTGCGGTTCAGCGCCCTCAGCGCTCGCGGCGACTTCAGAAGACCGCGCGCCTTGGCTGCCAGCGCCAGATAGGGCACCAGCACCACCAGCAGCACGACGAGCGTGAGCGCGACGAGGATGCCGTAGTCGGCGAGCGTAATGGTGTTCAGATCGACGATGGTCGGCGTGATGGCGAGATAGAAGATCATGGTCTTCGGATTGCCGAGCGTGACGGCGAGGCCGGCAATAAAGCTGGACACCCACCCGCCCCTGCCCTTCTTCGCCTCCACCGTTTCGGGCGTGATGCCGCTCGTCCAGAAGCGCCAGCCAAGGAAAGCGAGATAGGCGACGCCCAGCCATTTGATCGCCAGGAAGGCCATGCCGAAGGTCTGCGCGACGAGAGCGAGGCCGAGCACCACGGCGGTGAGATAGGTAAGATCGCCGAGCATCAGCCCGAAGGACATGGCGAGCGCCGAGCGAAAGCCGGACCCGAGCGCACGCGCAATAAGCGCGGTCAGCCCTGGGCCAGGAATGGCGGCGGCGATGCCTAGGGCCGCGCTATAAGCGAGGAATCCGGTGAGGGTCATGGTTTCGGCCTTAGCGCATGACTCCGAAAAACGGAGTCGACCTTTTAAGACTGAGCCTTGTCGCACAAAGGCAGGCAGGCATGAATTCCCTGAGGACGAATTCGATTGCACCAGCGGACTGCCGGGCAAACGCGCCGATCAAGTTCCGCTTTGAGTGGTTCAGCACACGGAGAGTTGAAGCAAATCGACCGTATTATCTTGCAGGCTCAGTTTCCGGCCGCGTAAAAATCGTCGTCGAGGCGCTTTTCCAGCGCGACGAGATCGGCCGGCAGTGGCAGGCCCATGGCGCGCATTTCCCTCAGCTTTTCGCGTAGCTGCTCCTGTACTTCATGCTGATCCTCGGGCTGGTTGATCATCTGCTCGAGCAGAAGGCTGATCTGGGCTTTGAATGATTCCAGCGCCATTTTTTTCTCCTTGAGGTCCCCTGAAGCGTGTCGCGTTTGAAGGGATTCGTGCGACGCGCTTTGGTTTTTGGGCGACATGCATTACCGCAGCATGCGGGAAATAAGCTGCGCGGTATAGTCGACCATCGGCACGATGCGTGCATAGTTTAGCCGGGTCGGGCCGATGACGCCGAGCGCGCCGATGACGCGGGCGTCCTTGTCGCGATAAGGCGCCACGACCAGCGACGAACCCGACAGCGAAAACAGCTTGTTTTCCGAGCCGATGAAGATGCGCACGCCGGACCCCTCCTCGGCAAGGTCGAGAAGCTGGATCAGCCCGTCCTGCGTCTCCAGATCCTCGAACAAATGCCGCAGCAGCTCGATGTCGGCCTGGGCGGTGACATTTTCCAGCAGGTTGGCGCGGCCGCGCACGATGAGACGCGCCGGCAGGCCGCTTTCGGCGCCGGCCCAAACCGCAAGGCCCTTCTCGACCAGATCCTGCGACAGCGTGTCGAGGGCGGCCTTGGTCTCTTCCTTGATACGGGCGATCTCGACCCGCGCCTCGGCCAGCGTACGGCCGCGGATATGGGCATTGAGGAAATTCGAGGCTTCGTGCAGTTGCGAGACGGTGATACCGGCGGTCAGATCGACGACGCGGTTTTCGACGTCGCCGTTCTGCGAGACCAGCACGGCCAGCGCCTTATTCGGCTCGAGCTGGATGAACTCGATGTGCTTGAGCGCCACCTCGTTCTTGGCGGCAAGCACGAGGCCGGCGCCGCGCGACATGCCGGACAGCATCTGGCTGGCCTCGGTGAGCATGTGCTCCAGCGTCGCGCCCGAGCCGGAGGCGCGCACCTGCGCCTCGATGGTGCGACGCTCCTCGTCGGAGAGGTCGCCAAGCTCCATGAAGGCATCGACGAAGAAGCGCAGGCCGGCCTGGGTCGGCAATCGGCCGGCCGAGATATGCGGCGCATAGATCAGGCCGAGATGCTCGAGATCGCTCATCACGTTGCGGATGGTGGCTGGCGACAGCGAAGACGGCAGGATACGCGACAGGCTGCGCGAGCCGACCGGCTCGCCGTCCTTCAGATAGGAATCGACGATGCGCCGAAAGATATCGCGCGAACGCATGTCGAGCGACTGGAGTGCGGGCGATTGAAGCGCGGGCGACTGAAGCACTGCCGCCGACTGGGAACTGGGATCGACTGCCTTGGTCATTTCGAGCCAAATACCTCCGGCCCAAAGATATAGACTTCGGCCACACCCGCGCAACCGGCCATTTTCCTTTGCGCCCTGCGCCCCATGCGGCTACAAGCCGGCCACGATTCCGAAAAAAGATAGGAAAAAAGCCTGAATGCGCCCTTCTAAACGCCAATTCGACGAAATGCGCGCCATCTCCTTCGAGCGCGGCGTCTCTAAGCACGCGGAAGGTTCATGCCTGGTGAAGTTTGGCGACACGCATGTGCTGTGCACAGCCAGCCTCGAGGAAAAAGTGCCGGGGTGGATGCGCAATTCCGGAAAGGGCTGGGTGACGGCGGAATACGGCATGCTGCCGCGCTCGACCGGCGAGCGCATGCGCCGTGAGGCTTCGGCCGGCAAGCAAGGCGGCCGCACGCTGGAAATCCAGCGGCTGATCGGCCGTTCGCTGCGCGCCGTGGTCGATTTGCAGGCGCTGGGCGAGCAGCAGATCACCGTCGATTGCGACGTGATCCAGGCCGATGGTGGCACGCGCACCGCCTCGATCACCGGCGGATGGGTGGCGCTCCATGACTGCCTGCGCTGGATGGAAGCCCGGCAGATGGCCAGCGTCGGCAAGGTGCTGAAGGATCATGTCGCGGCGATTTCCTGCGGCATCCATGACGGTCAGCCGGTCATCGACCTCGACTATCTCGAAGACTCCTCGGCCGGCACCGACGCCAACTTCGTCATGACCGGCAAGGGCGGCATCGTCGAGATCCAAGGCACGGCCGAGGGCGAGCCTTTCTCGGAGGAGCAGTTCACGGCGTTGATGGAATTGGCCAAGAAGGGCATTCAGCGACTGGTCAGCCTGCAGCAGATGGCTGTAGCTTAGCCTTCGGTTCTGTCATGACACCCTCTGCCATCCTCGAATCAGCCCTCTACGTGACCGACCTCGATGCCGCGGAAAAGTTCTATTCCGGCGTGCTTGGGCTCGATCTGCTGGGCAAGGTCGACGGCAGGCATCTTTTCTTCCGTTGCGGGGACGGCGTGCTGCTCATCTTCAACGCCGAGGCCACCAAGGTGCCGCCGGCGCCCGATGCCAAGCTGAAAGTGCCGCCGCACGGCACTGTCGGCGACGGCCATCTCTGCTTTGCGGCAAGCGCGGACGAGATCCTGCGCTGGAAAGCGCATCTGGAAGCGAAGAAGATTGCCATCGAAAGCGAGTTCGAATGGCCGCAAGGCGGCCGCTCGATCTATATTCGCGACTCTTCCGGCAATTCGATCGAATTCGCCGAGCCAAGAATCTGGGGCATCTGATGCATTCGCTTGATGGGCATAGAATTGTCGTTGCAAGCCACAACGCCGGCAAACTGCGGGAATTTGCCGATCTGATGGCCCCATTCGGCATAGAAGCGAAGTCGGCCACGGAATACGGCCTGCCGGAACCGGACGAAACCGGCACCACCTTCGAGGAGAACGCCTATATCAAGGCTTTTGCCGCCGCCAAGGCAACAGGCCTGCCGGCATTGTCGGACGATTCCGGCCTGTGTGTCGATGCGCTGGGCGGAGCGCCCGGCGTCTACACCGCCAACTGGGCCGAGGCGCCGGACGGGTCCCGCGACTTCGGCATGGCGATGCAGAGAGCAGAAGTGGCGTTGCAGGAAGTCGGCGCGGTCGCGCCCGCGCAGCGCAAGGGCCGCTTCGTCGCCGTCATCTGCCTGGCCTTTCCCGACGGCGCGGCCGAATATTTCCGAGGCGAGGTCGAGGGCACGCTGGTATGGCCGCCGCGCGGCGAACTCGGCTTTGGCTACGACCCGGTGTTCGTGCCGGACGGTTTCGAAAAGACCTTCGGCGAGATGACCGCAGAGGAAAAACATGGCTGGAAGCCCGGCCAGCCGACGGCATTGTCGCACCGCGCCCGTGCCTTCCAGAAATTCGCGCAGGCCAGACTGGATTTGGCACGATCGGCCGTGAAATGACCATGCTGCTCGACCGCAGCCCCGGCTTCGGCGTCTACATTCACTGGCCGTTCTGCGCGGCCAAGTGCCCCTATTGCGACTTCAACAGCCATGTCCGCCACCAGCAGGTCGACCAGGAGCGCTTTGCGCGCGCCTTCGAGACCGAGCTTGCGACGATGCGCAACCGCACCGGACCACGCGAGGTGACCAGCATTTTTCTCGGCGGCGGCACACCGTCGCTGATGAAGCCGGAAACCGTGGCGACGGTGCTGGACGCGGTGGCGAAGAACTGGGCGGTGCCTGCCGGCATCGAGGTGACGCTGGAAGCCAACCCCTCCTCGGTCGAGGCCGAGCGCTTTCGCGGCTACCGGGCGGCGGGCGTCAACCGCGTGTCGCTTGGCGTGCAGGCGCTGAACGATAAGGATCTGCGCTTCCTCGGCCGGCTGCACAATGTCGAGGAAGCGCTGCATGCGATCGGCCTGGCACGTGAGATCTTTCCGCGGCTGTCCTTCGACCTGATCTACGCACGGCCCGGCCAGACAGCTGAAGCGTGGCAGGCGGAACTCGAGCAGGCTATCGGCCACGCCGCCGACCATCTGTCGCTCTACCAGCTGACCATCGAGGAAGGCACGCCGTTCCACGCGCTGCATGCGGCCAAGAAGTTCGCCATTCCCGACAATGACCATGCCGCCGATCTCTATGCGCTGACGCAGGAGATCACCGCCGCTCATGGGCTGCCGGCCTACGAGATTTCCAACCACGCCAGATCAGGTGCGGAGAGCCGGCACAATCTCACCTATTGGCGCTATGGCGAATATGTCGGCGTCGGTCCCGGCGCGCATGGCCGCTTCGTCGAAAACGGTCGCCGCGTGGTGACGATCGCCGAAAGGATGCCGGAAACCTGGGCCAATCTGGTCGAGGCCAAGGGCCATGGCATCACCGGCGGCGAGACCCTGACGCGCTCGGAAGAGGCCGACGAGTTTCTGCTGATGGGCCTGAGGCTGGCCGAGGGCATCGACCTCTCCCGCTACGAAGCGTTTTCCGGACGCGGCCTCTCGACCGCACGGCTGTCGGTGCTGCAGGGCGAGGGGCTGGTGGCGCCGATCGGCAATGCCCGCCTGCGCGCCACGCCGGCCGGCATGATCGTGCTCGACGCGGTGGTGGCGGATCTGGCGCGGTAAAGCACCATGCCTTGGTCATTCTGGGCGGCAGGAGCGAACCTTCGCCGCCGGAGGGACCGCGCCCCCCGGCGCTGAAAGCCCAGCACCATCAGAAGCAGAAAAAATAGAAATGTCTGAAGATTTCTGAGCCCCATGGCTGCCTTTCTGCCCTAGCAAAGCCTGGGCAGGAAAAGCATTGGTGTCAACAAGGGAATGTTAGGCGTGTGAGCTGCGTTCGAAAATCCTACTGCTGGCGCGCCTATTCTAGGCTGAATACCTCGATCATCTCGGCGCGCCCTTTGACCTCGTGATAGCCGCAGGACTTGAAATATTGTCTACCTTCAGGCCAGTGCTCGACGAATTGGGCGCTGACCAACAGCGGCTTGTCCAGTTTTCGCGTCAATCCCTCAATACGAAAGGCCAGATTCACGGCATCGCCCAGCGCGGTGTTGATGCCTTTGCCCATAGCGCCGATAGCAACTTCACCCACATGAAGGCCAATGCGGCAGTCGAGTACGATGTCTTGTTGTTCCCTGACCAGTACTCGGGTTGGCGACGTAGCCGCGTCTTCCGCAGCGCGGAGCGCCTGGGCAGCCTGAACCGCAGAGACACAGACATCCGCTCCGGTCCCGTGCCAATAAGCAAATACACAATCACCGATGAATTTGTCGATCGAGGCACCGTAGTGCTTCAAAATCGCATTGCAGTCCATATACCACTCGGCCAACAGGGCCGCCACCTGTTCCGGGGATAGCCTTGCGCTAATTCCGGTAAACTCCTTCAAATCAGCAACGAACAGGGTGGCCGGCCGGCTCTTAGGCGCTGCCGGGTTGCCCCATTGAGTTTTTGTATTCGCCGCTTGCGAATCTAGATCGGGGGCAGTCGTGCCCTGTTCGAAAAGAAAAATCGATCTGCCGAACTGGACGCGATCGCCGGTGTGCAGCACACGCGCGGTTGTGAGCGCCACGTCATTCACATAACTGCCATTGGCACTGCCGACATCAACAACCCAGTAGTTCGCGCCGTCGCGCCGGATCGTTGCATGCTGGCGCGAAACTTCCCCGTCTGCCAAGCATATGGTGGCATGGTCGCCACGACCAATCAGGTTGAAATCTCCCAGCCTATAGGCCTCTCTGTTGCTCAGTGCGGTTAAAGTTGCCGACATAATCCTCTCCCGTACGCCCAAGCGCACACGCAGGTCCAACATAACACGGAGCGTTACGAACAGAGGCTGGCCCATCATAAAAAGGCTTAGCGAGCGGAACTGCGGCCCGAGTTCCATGGGGAGCGCCGAGCCTTTCAAGCGGCGCTGGCAACGGCACGCTGATCGGCGGCACGTGCGATATTCACGACCGCGGTAGCGATGCCTTCGATTCAATCTCGTTTTCGACAGTCCGGCCGGACCGGCGGTTCGCGACTCGATCCGTTGGCCTCTTCAGCCCTTGACGGGATGGCGCTTAGGCAAGCCGCTTAACCATGAGCTGTAGACGACGCACACCCGGCGCTGCTGCTTCCTGGCTATAGGCCGGCATCGGTGCTTTCATGGCACAAGCTACCTCGGTGTCGAAGCGAACAATTGCGGCCCCAAGCGCGCCACATACCTAAAAGTCCGTGCCTTTTGTCAATCCAGCACGGAGCGAGAGTTCTGGTTTGTAGGCATTTCGATAACCATACGGAGCTCGAAGCGCTTCAGGCTAATTTGTCTACTGGCCGGAACGTGGTATGTTCCGTCACGTCAGGGGAACGCCACATGCAGAGCAATGGCAGTGGGCCGAAAATGCCCTCCACACTCGCAGTGAAACTCCAGGAAATTAAGAACGCCCTCGCAACTCTAACTGCGGAGGAGCGTGAGTTTCTGGTCACCAATCCAAAAGCGGTCGAAGACACATTCGGTGCAGTGCGCCCCACAAACCTGAAAAAGGTGAAATCACTCCTTGATAGGTACTTAGCTACGGAGCGGCCGTTTCCGCCGCATGGTTACTCTAATGTCGTCAAACTGACGAAGGCCCAACAAGAGGAGGTTCGCCGGCTGCAATCGCAGATCCTCGAAAAGCAGGGTGTCGATACGGAGAAGCAAGGTCTCGCGAAAGTCCGGGGCGAAAGAACCGATCCCTTTCCTGACGCCGATCCGGAGCCGACTTCGGACGAGGAGGAGTAGCCATGAGCTTCAAAGTGCTGGCGTGTTTGGTCGCCCACGCACCTTACCAACCTGATTTCCTGGCTTCCGACGCGAATGAAGTGAGCGAATATCAGCTAACCGACAGAATTCCCGGATGGGACGATTGGCTGAACGACAATTCCATCAACGCATATATGGCGACTGCGACGACGGGGCGGGTTCGCGGCCAGGCATGGGGCGTCAGCAACCCATTTACCAACTTCCGTTCCGTTGTTGGAGGACAGTTTCGGTTTGAGTATGTTCTGAACCCCACTGACGTACTGTTCCCCGAAGAACGGTATCGTTTCTCGCTCGATATCGAGACCGATGGCCGTTTTCTTCATACACCCGCGGTTCCCCGTCCTGCTGACGAGCGGGAACCGCCGGCGCGTACTTTTAGCCAGATGGACATGCTGTTCTCAGTCTTCCAGTTGCTGCCGGGAGGTACCTCTCAAGCGATCGCGGCCGATCTGAGACAGCAGGATCTGTTTCGAATGCTGGATGCTAGCCAATTCCTCGAGGAGATCATCAATACTCGCCGAACGGTCAGCCAAGATTTCTTCCCGGGAGGGCAAAATCCCATCGTGTTCCGGATTGTGCGGAGCGTATTTGCTGCCGCAACTGGAGAGTACTCAGATATCCGGATCCGCGGTTCAGAAGGACGGCGCAATTTTCGCGTTCGCGTCTCGAACCCAAGAGTCCAGCGGGTGCTAGAGCCGAGCGATCCTTGTTTTGCCGTTCTGAATCCGCCATTCCAGATCATAAACCAGAAGTTTTCTGAAGTCGGCCGATAGCGCTACGAGCGGCTGGGCTTCGAAGGAAAGGCGTGCCTTACAAGCTACTGGTTATCCACAAGACGCCTGACATCTCCGAGCCAAATAGCCGAACAGCCTAAGAGCCTCAACCAAAAAGAATGCTTTGACATCAAGCTCTTGCGAGCCCGCGTGTGAGCAGGCGAATGTGGGCGACGTATATCCAGGCTTCTGCGGAAGCGATGGATCTCTCCCAGTCCTGGCCAGCCTGCGGCATCGGCTGAGCCATGCGAATGTGCGCTCCACGACCCAGCGGCGCGGCAGAACCTCGAAGCCTTTGGCTTTGTCCGTATGCGCTGTTCCGGTGGCACCTTTCGCGCGTAGATGTAAGAGACGATGTTGGAGGCCTTTGAGGGCTTCGACATATGACGATTTCAGAGTTTACGCTTAAGTCGAGGGACGAGGAGCCGGTCCGTCGGCTGGAGATCTTCACGGGTTCAGGTCGTCGGCGTGAGTGGCCGCCGGAGGAGAAGGCCCGGATAGTGGCGGAGAGCTACGGGGCGGGCGAGACGGTTTGTGCAGTGGCGCGCCGGTATGGCCTTTCACCGCAGCAATTGTTCACCTGGCGTCGGGCTGCTCGCCGGCCGATGCGGGAGGCGGCGATATCGGAATCCATGTTCGTGCCGGCGGTGGTGACGGCAGCGCCTCCGAAGCCTGCGGCGAAGCATCGGCCACAGCCTAGAAAGCGGGAGCGGGCTCGAGACGCTGGTGTGATCGAGCTCGAGATCGACGGCATCGCAATGAGGGTGGGTCGTGGGGCGGATTCGAAGACGGTTGCAGCGGGGATCCGTGCGCTGAGGGCAACGTCGTGATCGGGCCAACGGGAGCGGTCAAGGTCATGGTGGCGACGAAGCCGGTCGACTTCCGCAAGGGAGCGGAGGGGCTGGCGGCGCTCGTGCGCGACGCGATGGGCGCGGATCCGTTCTCGGGCGCAGTTTACGTGTTCCGGGCCAAGCGGGCCGATCGGATCAAGCTCGTCTACTTCGACGGCACGGGCGTTTGCCTGTTCGCCAAGCGGCTGGAGGATGGCAAGTTCTGCTGGCCGGGCGTTACCGACGGCGTCGTGCGACTGACGGCGGCACAGTTGCAGGCACTGCTGGAAGGCCTTGACTGGCGGCGGGTGCACGAGACGCGCGAGACGCGTGTTCCTATTGCGGCGAGCTGACCATCACATCATTGCCAAATCACTGGAATCCATGCTTGAATCCGCTTCGTGACCGACGCGGCCTCTGCCCTTCCCGACAATCCTCACGCGCTTCAGGCGATGCTTTTGGCCGCGCGTGCGGAGAATGAGAGGCTCCGCCAGATCATCAAGGAGTTGCAGCGCCATCGCTTCGGGCGGAGGGCGGAAAGCCTGCCGGAGGACCAATTGCTTCTGGGGCTGGAGGAAGCCGAGCAAGTAGAGGCAGAGGGCTTCGCCAGCGCGGATGCCGCAGACCCTGCAAAGCGGGATGCCCGGGCTCGCAAGCACCGCGCCAACCGCGGCTCGTTACCCGCCCATCTGCCGCGCGTCGAGCAGGTGATCGATATCGCCGACAAGATCTGCCCGTGTTGCCGAGGCCAGTTGCATGTAATGGGCGAGGACCTCTCCGAACGTCTCGACATGATCCCCGCCCAGTTCCGGGTGATCGTCACCCGTCGACCGAAGTATGCCTGTCGCGCCTGCGAAGAGGTAGTGATCCAGGCGCCGGCTCCAGCCCGCCTCGTCGAGGGCGGCATTCCCACAGAGGCCACGGTGGCTCATGTGCTGGTGTCGAAGTATGCCGACCATCTGCCTCTGTATCGTCAGGCCCAGATCTACGCCCGCCAGGGCGTTAACCTCGACCGTTCGACGCTCGCCGACTGGGTCGGCAAGGCTGCCTTCCTCCTGAAGCCGGTGCATGAGCGGCTGTTCGAGCGGTTGAAGGCATCGGACAGACTCTTCGCCGACGAGACCACCGCGCCCGTACTCGATCCGGGCCGGGGGCGGACCAAGACGGGACAGTTGTTCGCCTAAGCCCGTGACGACCGCCCGTGGGGCGGGATCGATCCGCCAGGCGTCGCCTATCTCTACGCACCGGACCGCAAGGCCGAGCAACCGATCCGGCATCTTCAGGGCTTTGTCGGCACCCTGCAAGTCGACGGATACGCGGGCTATAAAGCGCTGGCCGAACGCAACGCCGTGAGGCTAGCCTTTTGCTGGTCGCATGTGCGTCGCCGCTTCTATGAGCTCGCGCAGTCCGGCCCCGCGCCGATCGCGACGGAGGCGCTCGCCCGCATCGCCCAACTCTACCATGTTGAGAGCGAGATCCGCGGTCGCTCCGCCGATGAACGCCGCGCCGTCCGGCAGGAGAGAAGCCGTCCCGTCATCAATGCCCTTGAGCCGTGGCTTAGGGAGCAACTCACCCTCATCAGCCAGAAGACCAAGCTGGCCGAGGCTATCCGTTACGCGCTCTCGCGTTGGGCCGGTCTCAGCCGCTTCCTCGACGATGGTCGCATCGAGATCGACTCCAACGTCGTCGAGCGCGCCATCCGACCCATCGCCTTGAACCGCAAGAACGCGCTCTTCGCCGGCTCTGACGGCGGCGGCGAGCATTGGGCAACGATCGCGTCGCTGATTGAGACATGCAAGCTCAACGGCGTCGAGCCTAACACCTACCTCGTTGACGTGATCGCCCGGATCGTCGCCGGCCATCCACAAAGCCAGATCGACGATCTGCTGCCTTGGGCCTACAGACCCATGCCGCTCAAGGCCGTGGCCTGAGAACAGCGCATACCTTTGTCCTTCCGCTTGACAATCTCCAGGGTGAACGTGCCGATCTTTTGCATCGCCCCCTTCGATTCTCAAAAATCAGAAAGTCATATCAAAAATTAAGAGACCGAGCCTGAGCGAGTTCGACGTGATACGCAGTTTATATCGTATGTAGGAATGAACCTCAGAGCGAGTGCAAGAACAAGCTGGTGAAAAACGTCCTCTTCGTCTGCAGCCAGAACCGCTTGCGCAGTCCGACCGCGGAACAGGTGTTTTCTGGTCGCAGGGATATCGAAGTCGCATCGGCCGGCACCAACCACGATGCCGACACCCCGTTGACGCACGACCTCGTCTCTTGGGCCGACATCATCTTCGTGATGGAAAAGGCGCACCGCGCCAAACTGCAGAAGAAATTCAAGGCCAGCCTGAAGAAGGCTCGCGTGATCTGCCTCGATATTCCGGACGACTATGAGTTCATGGACCCGGGTCTGGTGCGTCTGCTGGAAGCGCGCGTCTCGAAGTATCTGGGTTAAATGATGTGGCCGAGCGTTTCCCCCCGCGCTCTAGAGAGAAGTGTCTCGGCCAATCGCGAAGGTTGCGGTAGTCAAGCGTCGTGCTTGTGGCGGCGCTTGGCGTGGTCTTTTTCGGCATCCGCCTCACCGTCGCGAGCCGGCTTGGCGTCGCCCTTGTCCGGGCGGGCGCGATGTCGATCGCTTATCGGATTTGAGGGCGCTCCATTGCGGGAGCTTTTCGTTTCAAGGCGGGTGATGAAAATGTCGAAGCGATTGGGCATCGTCTGGTCAGTGCTCCATCGTGCTGTCGGTGCCGGTCGAGGGCTCGATTTCCAGGTTGGTTGCCTTTGAAGGACGACGCTTTCGCGGTTCTTTGGCCGGGCCCGCGCCGGCTTTGGCGGGCTGGCTCTTGTCCTTTCGCGCGGCAAAGCGCTTGCGCCCTGCATAGTAGGGTTCGAAAACGTCCTGTATCTTGAGGCTGTCCATCCTGCTCCTCCCGAGATCAGGGGTAAATCCGCCGGGCACGGTTTCGTTCCGTACTGTGGCGAAGGCATGGCGACCGCTTGACTTCGGCACCGGTTTTGCAACCAGGCGTGAGCCGTGCCAAACAGGGCCGAATGCATTTAGTGTCAGAGCCTGACGGGGGACACCGGTGACCGGCGAGTTGGCAAAACGCAGCTACGTGATCGGCCAGACCGAGATATCGGCCCGGCCGCTCGAGCCGGCGCTCTACCTGGTGGCGACGCCGATCGGCAATCTCGCCGATATCACATTACGCGCGCTTGAGACGCTCGCCGCCGCCGATATCGTCGCCTGCGAGGACACGCGTGTCAGCCGCGTGCTGCTCGACCGCTATGGCGTCCGCCGCCGCACCACGGCCTATCATGAGCATAATGCCGGGGAGGCCGGGCCTAAGTTGATTGCAGCACTCGAAGCCGGGCAGAGCGTGGCGCTGATTTCGGACGCCGGCACGCCGCTGATCTCCGATCCCGGCTACCGGCTTGTCGGCGAAGCGCTCGACCAGGGCATACGCGTCGTGCCGATCCCCGGCCCGTCTGCCGCACTTGCGGCTCTGACGGCGTCAGGCCTGCCATCCGACGCGTTTCTGTTTGCCGGTTTCCTGCCGGTGAAGACCGGACAACGGCAGACGCGGCTGGAAGCGCTGAAAACCGTGCCGGCGACGCTGATCTTCTTCGAATCGCCGCGCCGGCTGGCCGAGACGCTCAGTGCCATGGTCGAAGTACTGGGCGGTCCCCGCAGGGCGGCGATCGGCCGCGAACTGACCAAGACTTTCGAGGAAATGCGGACCGGCACCTTGCAGTCGCTCGCCGAACACTATGGGGCGGCCGACACGCCGAAGGGCGAGATCGTCATCTGCGTCGGCCCGTCGGAAGCGACCGCTGATGAGCCTGAAGACATCGACCGGCTGCTGCTTTCGCTTGCCGACGAGATGCCGGCCTCCAAGGCGGCGGCGGAAGCCGCCAAGATGACCGGCGGGCAGAAACAGGTGCTTTATCGGCGGCTGCTCGAACTCAAGGATATTGGGAAGAACCGGGACACCGGGAAAGACGACGATGGCTGAACGCCCGGTCGCCAACCGCCAACGGGCCTATCGGCGCGGCCACCGCAGCGAGTGGCTGGCGGCGGCGGCGTTGATGGTGAAAGGCTATCGGATCCTGGCGCGCCGCCACCGCACGCGGTTCGGCGAGATCGACCTGATCGCGCGGCGCGGCGACCTGGTGCTGATCGTCGAGGTGAAGGCGCGCCGCACACTGATGGAAGCCATGGAGGCTATCGCTTACGAATCGGAGCGCCGCATCGAAAGCGCCGCCGATCTCTGGCTGTCGCGCCAATCCGATTATGGAAGATTGTCGGTGCGCTTCGACATGGTCGCGGTGCTGCCGTGGCGCTGGCCGGTGCATGTCGAGAATGTTTTTTACGGGCGGAACTAGGGCCTGGCCTTATTGGTCGGCGCTTCATGTGCGGCAATCCTATATGGGATCCGGATCGCAGCGCACTGAACTATTCCACGTGGAACGCTCTATCGCGGCATAATCCGAGCCGATGCGGCGGCCGGCTCGGTCGCGCCATTTCCGGACTTTTGCGATCGCAGCGCGAAGCTTTCGTCCCGGGAGACAATGCCGACTTTCAAACTCCAGTTGACTTTCGGCGGCAGGCGCCGATTCTCAAGTTCAAGGCGGCCTGCCGAGCAACAGGCCGCCCGAACGATCAGCACGATGATCGAGAGCAGCTTTGACCCTGGTCAATCAGCCGAGCCTTGTTCTAAACGGTGTCGAGTTCGACTTCGACACCGGTCTCCTGCACGGCGAGCATGGTGAAGATGTCCCGCTGAGGCCCCAGTCGCTCGCGGTGCTGAAGCATCTGGTCGCCAACGCCAACCGTGTTGTGACCAAGGAGGAGCTCCTGGACACCGTCTGGCCCGGCATCGCGGTGACGGAAAACAGCCTTTCCCAGTGCATCAGCGAAATCAGGAAGGCCATCGGCGACGAGAAGCAGAGCCTGCTCAAGACAGTCGCGCGACGGGGATATCGCTTTGTACCCGAAACCGAAGCGTCCGGCATACCTCACGATCGCTACCCGCAGATTTACGGCACTGCCTCTCCTGACCCGCGCGAGATTAAAGGCAGGCGCGGCCTGATATTTGTAACCGCTGTCCTGGCGATCGTTGCCGCAGTCGCGGCGTTCTTCTGGAGGCCCGCACTTGATACGCAAGTGCCGACCTCCCTCTCGATCGCGGTTCTGCCGTTCGCAAATCTCAGCGAAGCCGAGGAGCAGGCCTATCTTGCCAACGGGTTCGCGGACGATCTGACGACAGAGCTGGCGCGGGTTCCCGGCCTGTTCGTCGTCTCGCGCAATGCCGCGCGTGCATATCGCAACAGCGGCCTGCCGCCGGCGAAGATCGCGAAAGAGCTCGGCGTCCGCTATCTGCTGGAGGGCTCCGTTCGACGGCTCGGCGATGAGGTGCGCATCAATGCGCATTTGGTCGATGCCTCGACGGTTGGGCAGATCTGGGCCGAGCGGTTCGAAGGTCCGTTCACCGACGTGTTCAAGCTCCAGGATCAGGTGATCGGTGAAATTGTCGCCGCGCTACAGCTGAAGCTCGTTCCGGGAAAAGCAAACCTCGCCGTGTCCGGTGACACTGACGATCCGGAAGCTTACCAGGCGTTTCGACGCGCTATCGAGGCGCGACGCACGGAAACACTGTCGGGCACGGTGGAAGCATCGGGTTACCTTCGCCAGGCCTTGGTGTTGGACGCCGATTTCGG
Source organism: Mesorhizobium sp. M1322 (assembly GCF_040318085.1). NCBI lineage: Bacteria > Pseudomonadati > Pseudomonadota > Alphaproteobacteria > Hyphomicrobiales > Phyllobacteriaceae > Mesorhizobium > Mesorhizobium sp. M1322. Next base: position 4,302 of record NZ_JAMYLP010000097.1, on the reverse strand, counting down.
CGCGGCGGCGGCGGAATTGGCATGGCTTCACTGGGATGCCGACGACGCGAGGAGACAGGCTCTCGGACTCAGTTGGGACGCAATCGACGACGAGCTCTACGGCAGTCTGGCCATCGCTGCCGGAAATCCGTCTCCCGGTTACTATCAGCTGATTTCCGAACTTCTGGTCCGGGAGCATAGGTCCGACGAGGCGGTGCCTGCCCTGCAAAAAGCGATAGCGCTCGACCCGAGCGATTCCTGGACCTACGAAGGGCTGAGCCAGGCCCTCAACTTCAACGGCAGGCCGGCCGAGGGGCGAACCTTTCTCGATGCGGCCTTACGCGTCGACCCCGGATGGACGGAGTGGCGACACTACCAGGCTGGCCTGGCGGCGTTCGGCCAAGGACGCTACGAGGAGGCGGTCGCGCAGCTTGAGCAGGTTGATGTCCGGGCGCCCAATCCGTGGACGAAGTTCTACGCCCTGCATGTTCTTGTCGCGGCGCTTGCGCATCTCGATCGCCTGCCGGAAGCGGCCTCGGCCATGAAGCAGCTCCGAAGCGTGCTGTCGGAAAGGCAAGAGGGTCAGCCGAACCTGCTGATCGCGCAGCAGTTCTTCGTCTACAAGCGACCGGAGGACATCGCTCGCCTGCTCGATGGCTTGAGGAAGGCGGGGGTTTCCGAGCTTCCCGCCGGAATGGAACCGGAATCCGCTGAACGGATGAACGGCGTCGACATTGGCAATCTCATAATCGGACACGAGCTGACGGGACGCCAGATTCCGCCCAATGTCTCAGCCTACCATGCTGTGATTGAGGCAGACGGCAGCGTGACCAGAACAGTTGGTGAGGAGGTCGTGACCGGTCGGATGTGGGTGCAGGGCGACAGCCTGTGCAGCGCATATCCGCGTAAGCTGACGGGCTGTGGCGCTGTGTTCCGCAACCTGAGCGGCACATCTGAAGCCACGAACGAATACATACTTCTGTCTCGCTTCAAGCGTTACGAATTCTCGGTGACGAAGTAGCAGCAACTTCGCTGCGCCTACAGCGGCCATGAGAGATTGAGGTTCATTTCGCTCACGCCTTCGGTTCCGTACGGGCCACAGCGCTTCAATGCGTCCGCGAAATCCTTGGCTAAGGCCCTGAACGTCTCGGTCTGTGGCGCAACGTCGACGATTTCGATGGCACTGACGTGCCCTTCGCGCGTGAAGCTGACGTGGACATCTGCGCTGAAGCTGATCCCTCGCATCGCCGTCTGCGTAGGCCAGCAGCTTGCTGCTCGTTCAAGAATGTGACGGTTCAGACTGTCCCCAGCGGACGCGGTGGTCGCCGCGCCGATCACAAGAATTCCCAAGACGCGATTGATCATCCCTATATCTCCTCAGTTCGACGTCCGAAGCGTGTGGGGACGGCGTGCGAGAGAGAACGCGAGGGGTCGTTCGAAGTCATGAAATCGGCGTGAAAAAGTTCTGCAGAGTGGTGAACGCAGTCGATTTCGGCTACGGAATGCACTTGGGTTGGAGGGCAAGTCTACGCTGGTCGCCTCCCCAGCATTAGCCGGCATTGCTAGGCCAAACGAACAGAGCCCTGGGCGAAATTAACTGTGCCGCCTCACCCCCAAACGAACAGCCCCGCCAGGCCGACGGTGCCGATGACCAGCCGCCACCAGCCGAACAGCGAATAGCCGTGGCGCGAGACGTAGTTGAGCAGGAAGCGCACGACGATAAGCGCCGCGACGAAGGCGGCGATGAAACCGGCGGCGATGATGGGCAGATCGGCACTGGTCAGCACATTGCGGTTCTTGAAGAGGTCGAAGGCGAAGGCGCCGACCATCGTCGGCATGGCGAGAAAGAAGGAGAATTCCGCAGCCGCCCGTTTGTCGACACCCAGAAGCAGCGCGCCGACGATCGTCGAGCCGGAGCGCGACGTGCCGGGGATCAGCGAAAGGCACTGGAACAGTCCGATCTGCAGATAGAGCCTGAGCGGAAACCGCTCGACGTCATGGTAGAGCGGCTTCGGCTTGAAGCGATCTACCCACAGCAGGACGACGCCGCCGATGATCAGCATGACGCAGATCAGCCTCGGCGATTCAAACAGCACCGTCTTGATGAAGCCATGCCCCAGTGCGCCGATGACGGCCGCCGGCAGGAAGGCGACGAGGATGCCGACGACGAAATGCCGCGTCACCCGATCACGCGGCAGATCGACCAGCATCTGCCATAGACGATGGAAATAGACGCTGAGGATCGCCAGTATGGCGCCGAGCTGGATCAGGATCTCGAAGGCCTTGCCGGTCGAATGGAAGCCGAGAAAATGGCCGGCAAGCAGAATATGGCCGGTTGACGAGACCGGAATGAACTCGGTCATGCCCTCGATCATGCCGAGCAGCAGCGCTTCGACGATGGTCTGGCTTTCCATGTAAACCTCGACGTTCGAGTGAGGGCTTTGAAGAACGGCTTGCTTGTCATGGCGCGGAACTCCTCCTATAGGTCGCAGCACCCTGACGGCCACCTGAATCGGGGCGGCCAAGACTTACCGGCGCAGCCGGCGATTTGCCAGTGCGCTCTATTATCGCGGGACCATGCTGACGCTTTTCCACCACCCGATGTTCGCCACCTGCCGCTTCGTTCGCCTCGCTTTCGGCGAGTATGGCGAGGAGCTGGCGCTGATCGAGGAAAAGCCGTGGATGCGGCGCAAGGAATTCCTGGCGCTGAACCCGGCCGGCACGCTGCCGATTCTGCTTGCCGAGGGCGACGTGCCGATTGTTGGCGCCATGGTCATCGGCGAATATCTCGACGAGACGCGCGGCGTCTTGAAGCGCGACAAGCGGCTGTTCGCCGAAGACCCGATGGAGCGCGCCGAAATCCGCCGGCTGACCGACTGGTACCTCAACAAGGCCGATGGCGAGGTGACCCGGCACCTGGTGCGCGAGCGCGTGCTGAAGCCGGTCATGCCGGAAACGGCGGGTGGCGGTTCGCCCGATTCGGCGGCGATCCGCGCCGCGCGCGCCAATATCCGCCAGCACATGAAATACACCAACTGGCTGGCCGGCACACGCCATTGGCTGGCCGGCAACAAGGTCACCTATGCCGATCTCGCGGCTGCGGCTGCGCTGTCGGTGCTCGACTACCTCGGGGAGATCGACTGGCGCGAACATGCTGCTGCGCGCGAATGGTACGCACGGGTGAAATCACGGCCATCGTTCCGGCCGCTTTTGTCCGACCGGGTGCGCGGCCTATCGCCGGTGTCACATTATGCGGACCTCGATTTCTAAGACCGAAACCCTGCGCGCGCTGATCGACCGCGAGGCACGGCGCGCCGGTTTCGATGCCGTTGCCGTCACCACGCCAAATGCCATCCCGCATGCGCCCGCGCGGCTGGCCGAATTCGTCGCCGACGGCCTCCACGGCTCGATGGGCTGGATCGCCGAGACGATCGAGCGCCGCGGCGAGCCGACGGCACTTTGGCCCGAGGTTCGCTCGATCGTCGTGCTGGCCATGAACTACGGGCCCGACCCCGACCCGCGCGCGGTGCTGGCGAAGCGCGACCGCGGCGCAATCTCGGTCTATGCGCAGAACCGCGATTACCACGACCTGATGAAAGGCCGGCTGAAAGAGATCGCCGGCAAGATCGTGGCGCGCGCCGGCGGCGACGTAAAGGTATTCGTCGACACCGCCCCGGTGATGGAAAAGCCGCTGGCAGAAGCCGCCGGCCTCGGCTGGCAAGGCAAGCACACCAATCTGGTCAGCCGCGAGCACGGCTCCTGGCTGTTCCTCGGCACCATCTTCACGACGGCCGAGCTTGCGCCCGATACGCCCGAGGACGACCATTGCGGCTCCTGCCGCGCCTGTCTCGACGTCTGCCCGACCGACGCCTTTCCGGCTCCCTACCGGCTCGATGCGCGACGCTGCATCTCCTATCTCACCATCGAGAACAAGGGCCCGATCCCGCATGAGTTCCGGGAAAACATCGGCAACCGCATCTATGGCTGCGACGACTGCCTGGCCGCCTGCCCGTGGAACAAGTTTGCTCAGGCGGCATCCGAGGCAAAGCTCGTCGCCCGCGCGGACTTGCGCGAACCGCCGCTCGCCGATCTCTTGGAGCTCGACGACGCTGCCTTCCGGTTGTTCTTTAGCGGTTCGCCGATCAAGCGCATCGGTCGCGACCGCTTTGTCCGCAATGTGCTGATCGCCGCCGGCAATTCCGGCGAACCCTCGCTCGGCAACGCCGTACGCGCGCTGCTCGGCGACGCAGCCCCGCGGGTGAGCGGCGCGTCGTGTAAGGCGCTGTGACATCTTGTGTCAGCGTCGGAGATTTGCCAACGGGC
>NZ_JAMYLP010000096.1:0-20740 GCF_040318085.1 Mesorhizobium sp. M1322 | reverse complement strand
ATCGCCGCCGTCAGCGACGTCTTGCCATGATCGACATGGCCAATCGTGCCAATGTTCACATGAGGCTTTGTACGCTCGAATTTACCTTTTGCCATGTGATGTCTCCATTCCTGCTCGCCCGTGCGGGCTTTGAATTAAGTTAGCGCTGCAACCCGTTCTGGTTACGCGTATTTCTTCTGGACTTCCTGAGCGACCGCGGTCGGCACCGGCTCGTAGTGATCGAACTGCATCGTGTAGGCCGCGCGGCCCTGGCTCATCGAGCGCAGGTTGTCGACGTATTTGAACATGTTGGCGAGCGGCACCATCGCGTTGATAACCACCGCCACGCCACGGGCTTCCTGGCCCTGGATCTGGCCGCGACGGCCGTTCAGGTCGCCGATGACGCTGCCGACATAATCTTCCGGCGTCACCACTTCGACCTTCATGATCGGCTCGAGCAACTGCACGCCAAGCCTGGGCGCCGCTTCACGGAAGCAGGCACGGCCAGCGATTTCGAAGGCCAGAACGCTGGAATCCACGTCGTGGTAGGCACCATCGATCAGCGTCGCCTTGACGCCGATCATCGGGAAGCCGGCGAACGGGCCCGAGGTCATGACGCTGTTGATGCCCTTTTCGACACCGGGGATGTATTCCTTCGGCACAGCGCCGCCGACGATCTTCGTTTCGAACTGGAATTCGCTGCTTTCCGGATTCGGCTCGAAGAGGATCTTGACGCGGGCGAACTGACCGGTACCGCCGGTCTGCTTCTTGTGCGTGTAGTCCTGTTCTTGGCTGCGGGTAATCGTCTCGCGATAGGCCACCTGCGGCGCGCCGACATTGGCCTCAACCTTGAACTCGCGACGCATGCGGTCGACGATGATGTCGAGATGAAGTTCGCCCATGCCGGAAATGATCGTCTGGCCGCTCTCCTCGTCGGTCTTGACGCGGAAGGACGGATCCTCGGCGGCCAGGCGGTGAAGGGCGAGGCCCATCTTTTCCTGGTCGTTCTTGGTCTTCGGCTCAATGGCGATCTGGATGACCGGATCGGGGAATTCCATACGCTCGAGGATGACCGGATGCAGCGGATCACTGAGCGTGTCGCCGGTGGTCGTGTCCTTGAGGCCGGCCAGGGCGACGATATCGCCGGCAAAAGCCTCTTCGACGTCGGCGCGCGAGTTCGCATGCATCTGCAGCATGCGGCCGATGCGCTCTTTCTTGCCCTTGACCGTGTTGTCGACCGAGATGCCTTTGGTGAGCTTGCCGGAATAGATGCGGGCAAAGGTGAGCGAACCGACGAACGGGTCGTTCATGATCTTGAAGGCGAGCATCGACAGCGGCTCGTTGTCGTCGGCATGACGCTCGATCTCGGCATCGGTCTTGGCGTCGACGCCCTTGATGGCCGGAACATCGACCGGCGACGGCAGATATTCGACGACGGCGTCGAGCAGCGGCTGCACGCCCTTGTTCTTGAAGGCCGAGCCACAGAACATCGGATAGAACTTCACCGCAATGGTGCCCTTGCGGATCAGCGCGCGGATCTCGTCATTGCTCGGCATCTTGCCTTCGAGGTAATTCTCAAGCGCCGTCTCGTCCATTTCGACGGCGGCCTCGATCATCTTCTCACGGTATTCTTCCGCACGAGCCTTGAGGTCGGCAGGAATCTCGACGACGTCCCAGGCGGCGCCCAGCGTCTCGTCGCGCCAGACCAGCGCGTTCATCTCGACCAAGTCGACGACGCCCTTGAACTCGGTCTCGGCGCCGATCGGCAACTGCATGACGACGGCATGCGCGCCGAGGCGCGAACCGATCATCTCGACCGAGCGATAAAAGTCGGCGCCGATCTTGTCCATCTTGTTGCAGAAGATCATGCGCGGCACGCGGTACTTGTCGGCCTGACGCCAGACGGTCTCCGTCTGCGGCTCGACACCGGCATTGGCATCGAGCAGGGCAATGGCGCCGTCGAGCACGCGCAACGAACGCTCGACCTCGATGGTGAAGTCGACGTGGCCGGGCGTGTCGATGATGTTGAAGCGATGCATCTTGCCGTCACGAGCCTTCCAGAAGGTCGTGGTCGCGGCCGACGTGATGGTGATGCCGCGCTCCTGCTCCTGCTCCATCCAATCCATGGTGGCAGCGCCGTCATGGACTTCGCCGATCTTGTGCGACTTGCCCGTGTAGTAGAGGACGCGCTCGGTGGTCGTCGTCTTGCCGGCGTCGATATGCGCCATGATACCGAAATTGCGGTAATCTTCGATTTTATATTCGCGGGCCATGGGAGGTGCCTCTTCAGTCTCGTTCGCGCTTTACCAGCGGTAGTGCGCGAAGGCGCGGTTGGCTTCTGCCATCTTGTGGGTGTCTTCACGCTTCTTGACAGCGGTGCCGCGGTTGTTGGCCGCGTCCATCAGCTCGCCGGAGAGGCGGTCGACCATCGTGGTCTCGTTGCGATTGCGGGCGGCGGCGATCAGCCAGCGGATGGCCAGTGCCTGACGGCGCTCGGGGCGCACGTCGACCGGAACCTGGTAGGTGGCGCCACCGACGCGGCGCGAACGCACTTCCACATGCGGCGCGACATTGTCGAGCGCCTGATGGAAGACGGTGACCGGCTCCTGCTTGGTCTTGGACTGGACCTGATCAAGCGCGCCGTAGACGATGGTCTCGGCAACCGACTTCTTGCCGTCATACATGACGGCGTTCATGAACTTGGTGACGATCAGATCGCCGAACTTCGGGTCCGGGTTGATCTCACGCTTTTCTGCACTGTGACGACGGGACATTTTTTCTCTGCCTCAATTCTGCGTGGTGGCCTGGATCCCGGATCGTCGCCTGGCGCCGTCCGGGATGACCTTGGCTACGCTTCGGTCACTTCGGACGCTTGGCGCCGTATTTCGAACGGCGCTGCTTGCGGTTCTTCACACCCTGCGTGTCGAGCACGCCGCGGATGATATGGTAGCGGACGCCCGGAAGATCCTTGACGCGGCCGCCGCGGATCATCACCACCGAGTGTTCCTGAAGGTTGTGGCCTTCGCCGGGGATGTAGCCGATCACTTCAAAACCATTGGTCAGGCGGATCTTGGCCACCTTGCGCAGCGCCGAATTCGGCTTCTTCGGCGTCGTTGTGTAGACGCGCGTGCAGACGCCCCGCTTCTGCGGGTTCTGCTGCATGGCCGGGACCTTGTTGCGCTTCACCGGCGCAATGCGCGGTTTGCGGATCAGCTGGTTGACGGTAGGCATTAAACCCTCTTGTCTCTCAATTCCGTGTCTCGCCCGGTCAGGGCCGCTCAAAGCGTCATTTCCATACGCAAATTCGGGCCACAAACCGCGCCTCGCGGTCTTGCCCGAACAAATGGCAGAGGAAGCGGAAGCCGCTTCGTGCACGCCGGAAATGTCTTTTCGCTCGTAAAACGAACCCTGTTTGAGACAAACTCCAAAGCGTGTCGCTTCGGAAGTGAGAGCCTCACATCGGTTCTGACTGGGCAGGCTTCTACTCGCAAGCCTGTTGCCCGTCAACCCCGGAGCGCCAAATATTACGCCGAAACCGAGGCTTGGCAGCCATGCGAAAGGCGCATGTAATTTTCTTTCGCCATTTTGCAAGAGGAGGGAAGAAAGTGACCGGCTTTCGGCTGTTGCGCGGCCATGCTTCATGCGAAAAAGAGGCATGAACAGCGCAAATCCCCTCGCCCGGAGGAATCGGCCCGTGAACGACAACGATGAGCGCCCGGTCACCATCATTACCGGCCGGGCATGGAGAAGGAAGGGCGACAAGCCGGAAGGCGTCCACCTCATGCTGGTCGCGCCTGACGACGATTCGGCGGTGCGCCGCGCGCTCGAATCGCTCGCGGCCGAGGGTTACGCCGAGGCGGAGCTCGACCAGATCGGCGACCTGGATGGCGTGCCCGACGAAGAGCCGCACCTGTCGGCCTATCAGGGCGCGCTCGAAGGCGAAGTGTCGATCGTCACCTTCGACGTGCCAGCCTGAAGCGGGGCCAGTCTAAGGAGGGCCAGTTTAAGCGGGGCCAGTCTGAAGCGGGCCTATCTCGGCCCGCCGGGCGAGCCTCACGCGACTTGCCCGGCATTGGTTCTCTGCTAAGAGAACCACTCGCTGCCAGAGCAGTGCATTTCCAATCCATGGAGTCGCCCATGTCCTCGAACAGCAATCCTATCAAGCTCGGCATTGTCGGCGTGGGAAAGATCGTCCGCGACCAGCACCTGCCAGCCCTGGCGAAGGACCAGTCCTATCGCCTCACCGCCGCCGCCAGCCGGCACGGCAAGGTGGACGGCATCGCGAATTTTCCCGATATCGAGGCGATGCTCGACGCGGTGCCGGAGCTCGATGCTGTATCACTCTGCATGCCGCCGCAGTTCCGCTATGACGCCGCACGGACCGCGCTCGAAGCGAAAAAGCATGTCTTTTTGGAAAAGCCGCCCGGCGCCACGGTCAGCGAGGTCGAGGATTTGAAGGTGCTAGCGGCGGCAAACGGCGTCTCGCTGTTCGCCAGCTGGCATTCGCGCTATGCGCCGGCGGTCGAGGCTGCGCGCGATTTTCTCGGCTCGACCACGATCAGGTCGGCTGCCATTAACTGGAAAGAAGACGTGCGCCGCTGGCACCCGAACCAGGACTGGATCTGGGCTCCTGGCGGCTTCGGCGTGTTCGATCCTGGCATCAACGCGCTGTCGATTGCGACCCACATCCTTCCGGCAATGTTCATCACTTCGGCAATTCTCGATTTTCCCGAAAACCGTGCAGCCCCGATCGCTGCGCACATCGCCTTCCGCACCTCAAACGGCTTGCCGGTGACGATGGAACTCGACTGGCGCCAGACCGGCCCGCAAAGCTGGGAGATCCTGGCCGAGACGGACAAGGGCGCGATGGTGCTTTCGGGCGGCGGCTCAAAACTCGCGGTCGACGGCCGCGTCGTTCACGAGGAGCCGGAAGCCGAATATCCGATGCTCTACAGGCGTTTCGCAGAGATCGTGCGCGCCGGCGTTTCCGATGTCGATCTCGCCCCGCTCCAGCATGTCGCCGACGCCTTCATGCTCGGCAAGCGCGATGTGGTGGAAGCGTTTTACGATTAAGCCGCGGAGCTATAAGGAGTGGCCTTCGCTCCGGTCCTGACCATCTTGCAAGCGTCGCGCCGCCCCTCATCTGGCTGCCGCCATCTTCTCCCCGTGAACGGGGAGAAGGACGCCGTCATCAAAGATTTCGCCACTCTCCAGCGTCGCAGAAAGAGCGCCAAGGCTGCGGCCAGCTTCTTCCTCCCCGTTTACGGGGAGAAATGCCCGGCAGGGCAATGAGGGCGGCGCCGGACGATCAAAATAAGTCGCAACACTCGACGACGCCTCCTCCCAGTCCATCGCCAACTCAACACCCAAAAAGCCGCCGGGTTGCCCCGACGGCTTTGTTGCCTGAGATCTATACCGCCGCGCTTACTGCGCGGCGGAAGCCATGTCGGTCAGCATCGGATCGGCGACTTCGACGCCCGACGCCTTGCGGCGCTCGTCTATGATCAGCTCGTCGCGCGAGGTGGCGATGCGCCGGATCTGGCTCATCGTGCCGCCGGTGCCGGCCGGGATAAGACGGCCGACGATGACGTTTTCCTTCAGACCCTGCAGCATGTCGGTCTTGCCGGCAACTGCCGCTTCGGTCAGCACCCTGGTCGTCTCTTGGAAGGAGGCGGCCGAGATGAAGGACGGCGTCTGCAGCGAGGCCTTGGTGATGCCCAACAGCACCGGCTGGCCTTCGGCCGGCTTCTTGCCGTCCTCGACCAGGCGCTCGTTGACCTCTTCCAGCTCGATCACGTCGACGTGGTCGCCCGGAATGTAGGTCGAGTCGCCCTGCGTGGTGATCTCGACCTTCTGCAGCATCTGGCGAACGATCACTTCGATGTGCTTGTCGTTGATCGACACGCCCTGCAGTCGGTAGACCTCCTGGATCTCGTTGACGAGGTAGGAGGCAAGCGCCTCCACGCCCTTGATCGCCAGGATGTCGTGCGGCGCCGGATTGCCGTCGAGGATGTAGTCGCCCTTCTCGATGACGTCGCCGTCCTGGAGATGGAACGGCTTGCCCTTCGGGATCAGGTATTCGACCGGCTCAAGCGTCGAGTCATGCGGCTCGATGATGATGCGGCGCTTGTTCTTGTAGTCGCGGCCGAAACGGATCGTGCCGTCGATCTCGGCGATGATGGCGTGATCCTTCGGACGGCGTGCCTCGAACAGTTCGGCAACACGCGGCAGACCGCCGGTGATGTCCTTGGTCTTGGCGCTTTCCATCGGGATACGCGCCAGCACGTCGCCGGGGCGAACCTGTGCACCCGGCTCGACCGAAAGAATGGCCTCGACCGAGAGCAGGAAGCGAGCGTCGCCGCCCTTCGACAGCTTGCCGACCTTGCCCTTGGTGTCCTGGACGACGATCGCCGGCTTGAGGTCGTTGCCGCGTGGCGTCGAACGCCAGTCGATGACCTCGCGCTTGGTGATGCCGGTCGATTCGTCGGCCGTTTCCTGGACGGAAATGCCATCGACCAGATCCTCGAACGCCACCTTGCCCTCGATTTCGGTGAGGACCGGGCGGGTATAGGGATCCCACTCGGCGATGCGCTGGCCGCGCTTCACCTTGTCGCCATCGTCCACGAAGATGCGCGAACCATAGGTGACTCGGTGCGTGGCGCGCTCCTTGCCGGCCTCGTCGAGGATCAGCACCGCCATGTTGCGGCCCATGACCATCTGCTGGCCGTCGGAGTTGCGCACTACGTTGCGGTTGCGGATCTCGACCTTGCCCTCATACGAGGCTTCAAGGAACGACGAGTCCACCACCTGCGCTGTACCGCCCATGTGGAAGGTACGCATGGTGAGCTGGGTGCCCGGCTCGCCGATCGACTGCGCCGCGATGACGCCGACAGCCTCGCCCTGGTTGACCGGGGTGCCGCGGGCCAGATCGCGTCCGTAGCAGACCGCGCATACACCGACCCTGACGTCGCAGGTCAGCGCCGAGCGGATACGGACCGACTGGACGCCGGCCTGTTCGATCTGCTCGACGTCGCGTTCGTCCATCAGCGTTCCGGCCTTGACCAGAACCTCACCCGTGACCGGATGGGTGATGTCGTCGAGCGCCGTGCGGCCGAGGACGCGCTGGCCGACGGAAGCGACGACCTGGCCGGCATCGACGATCGGCTGCATGGTGAGGCCCTTGTCGGTGCCGCAGTCGACGGAGTTGACGATGCAGTCCTGCGCCACGTCGACCAGACGACGGGTGAGGTAACCCGAGTTCGCCGTCTTCAAGGCGGTGTCGGCCAGACCCTTGCGGGCGCCGTGGGTCGAGTTGAAGTACTCGAGCACGGTCAGGCCTTCCTTGAAGTTCGAGATGATCGGCGTCTCGATGATCTCACCGCTAGGCTTGGCCATCAGGCCACGCATACCGGCAAGCTGGCGCATCTGGGTGGGCGAGCCGCGCGCACCGGAGTGCGACATCATGTAAATCGAGTTCATCGGCTTTTGACGGCCATTGTCCTCGAACTCGACCGCCTTGATGCGCGCCATCATCTCGTCGGCGACCTTTTCCGAGCATTTGGCCCAGGCGTCGACGACCTTGTTGTACTTCTCGCCCTGCGTGATCAGACCGTCATTGTACTGCTGCTCGTATTCCTTGGCCAAAGCCTCGGTGTCGGAGACCAGCTTGATCTTGGCATCCGGGATCAGCATGTCGTCCTTGCCGAACGAAATGCCGGCGCGGCAGGCGTGGCTGAAGCCGAGGGCCATGATGCGATCGCAGAAAATGACCGTCTCCTTCTGACCGCAATGGCGGTAGACGGTGTCGATCATCTTGGAGATGTTCTTCTTGGTCATCTCCTGGTTGGCGGTCTCATAAGGCACGTTGACGTTCTTCGGCAGAAGCTCGCCGATGATCATGCGGCCGGGCGTGGTGTCGTAAATCTTCGACACGACCTTGCCGTCCGCATCGACCGTGCGGAAGCGGCCCTTGATCTTGGAGTGCAACGTCACCGCCTTGGTCTCGAGCGCGTGCTGGAGTTCGCCCATGTCGGCAAACACCATGCCCTCGCCCGGCTCATTCTGGTTGACGATCGAGAGATAGTAGAGACCCAGAACCATGTCCTGCGACGGCACGATGATCGGCGCGCCGGAAGCCGGGTGCAGGATGTTGTTGGTCGACATCATCAGCACGCGGGCTTCAAGCTGCGCTTCCAGCGACAGCGGCACGTGGACCGCCATCTGGTCGCCGTCGAAGTCGGCGTTAAAGGCTGTGCAGACCAGCGGGTGAAGCTGGATCGCCTTGCCTTCGATCAGGATCGGCTCGAACGCCTGGATGCCGAGGCGGTGCAGCGTCGGCGCACGGTTCAAGAGCACCGGATGCTCGCGGATGACCTCATCGAGGATATCCCAGACCTCCGGACGCTCCTTCTCGACCAGCTTCTTCGCCTGCTTGACGGTCGAGGAATAACCCTTGGCGTCGAGACGGGCATAAATGAAGGGCTTGAACAGTTCGAGCGCCATCTTCTTCGGCAGGCCGCACTGGTGCAGCTTGAGCTCCGGACCGGTGACGATGACCGAGCGGCCAGAATAGTCGACGCGCTTGCCGAGCAGGTTCTGGCGGAACCGGCCCTGCTTGCCCTTGAGCATGTCGGACAGCGACTTCAAGGGACGCTTGTTGGCGCCGGTGATCACGCGGCCGCGACGGCCATTGTCGAACAGCGCGTCGACGGCTTCCTGCAGCATGCGCTTTTCATTGCGCACGATGATGCCGGGCGCACGCAGCTCGATCAGCCGCTTCAGGCGGTTGTTGCGGTTGATGACGCGGCGATACAGATCGTTCAGATCCGACGTTGCGAAACGTCCACCATCAAGAGGAACCAGCGGGCGCAGGTCCGGCGGAATCACCGGAACCACCTTCATGATCATCCATTCCGGACGGTTGCCGGACTCCATGAAGTTCTCGACGACCTTGAGCCGCTTCACATACTTCTTCAGCTTGAGCTCGGCCGTGGTCGAAGCCAGCTCCGAACGCAGGTCGCCGGCGATCTTTTCCAGGTCCATGCCGGCCAGAAGGTCGTGGATGGCCTCGGCGCCGATCATGGCGGTGAAACTATCCTCGCCATATTCGTCGACGGCCATCATGTACTCTTCCTCGCTGAGGAGCTGGTGCTCCTTCAGCGCGGTGAGGCCAGGCTCGGTGACGATGTAGTTCTCGAAGTAGAGAACGCGCTCGATGTCCTTCAGCGTCATGTCGAGCAGCGTGCCGATACGCGACGGCAGCGACTTCAGGAACCAGATATGGGCGACGGGCGCGGCCAGTTCGATATGGCCCATGCGCTCGCGGCGGACGCGCGACAGCGTGACTTCGACGCCGCACTTCTCGCAGATGACGCCCTTGTACTTCATGCGCTTGTACTTGCCGCACAGGCACTCGTAGTCCTTGATCGGACCGAAAATGCGCGCGCAGAACAGGCCGTCACGCTCCGGCTTGAAGGTGCGGTAGTTGATGGTCTCCGGCTTCTTGATCTCGCCGAACGACCAGGACAGAATCTTCTCAGGGCTGGCGAGCGATATCCGGATGGAATCGAACACCTGCGCAGGCGCCTGGGGATTGAAGAGATTCATGACCTCTTGGTTCATGCCGTTCTCCTTTCGGGGTCATCGAAAACCCCTTGCATCTAGCGCGGGCCAAACGCCCGCCGACTTGGTCGGCCATCGGCCGAAGAAACTTCTTGTTTGAGCATGATCTTGGCCGAAAACCGGTAACCACTTTTCGGGATCATGCTCGGCGTGGGGGGGGGGGGGGGGGGGGCGGGCGCGCGCGGGCGCGCGGGGTGGGGGGGCGCGGGGGGGGGGCGCGGGCGGGGGCCCCCCCCCCCCCCCCCCCCCACGTCTTGCTTACTCGGCCGCGTCGGGCAGCCGGATCGGGTTGTCGTCGAGCTTGGTGTTCTCCAACTCGACATTGAGGCCGAGGGACCGCATTTCCTTGACCAGAACGTTGAAGCTCTCGGGGATGCCGGCCTCGAACGTGTCGTCGCCTCTGACGATCGCCTCGTAGACCTTGGTGCGGCCGGCGACGTCGTCCGACTTCACCGTCAGCATCTCCTGCAGCGTGTAGGCGGCGCCGTACGCTTCGAGCGCCCAGACCTCCATCTCGCCGAAGCGCTGGCCACCGAACTGCGCCTTGCCGCCCAGCGGCTGCTGGGTAACGAGCGAGTACGGCCCGATCGAACGCGCGTGGATCTTGTCGTCCACAAGGTGGTGAAGCTTGAGCATATATATGTAGCCCATCGTCACTTTGCGATCGAACGGCTCGCCGGTGCGTCCGTCATAGAGCTGCGACTGACCGCTGGTGTGCAGGCCCGCCTGCTCCAGCATGATGTTGATGTCGGCCTCGTGCGCGCCGTCGAACACCGGTGTCGCGATGGAGACGCCGCGTCGCATCTGCTCGCTGAGGCGAACGACGCTCTCGTCGTCATAGTCGCGGATCGGCTCGTTGCGGTCGTTGGCCGGCATGAAGCTCTCGAGCGTCTTGCGCAACGGCTTGATGTCGCCGCCTGTCTTGTACGCGTCGATCAGCTCGCCGATCTTCCTGCCCATGCCAGCGCAAGCCCAGCCCAGATGCGTTTCCAGGATCTGGCCGACATTCATGCGGCTCGGCACACCCAGCGGGTTGAGCACGATATCGGCATGCGTGCCGTCCTCGAGGAACGGCATGTCCTCGACCGGAACGATCCGCGACACGACACCCTTGTTGCCGTGCCGGCCGGCCATCTTGTCGCCGGGCTGCATCTTGCGCTTCACGGCCACGAAGACCTTGACCATCTTCATGACGCCGGGAGGCATCTCGTCGCCGCGCTGCACCTTCTCGACCTTGTCCATGAAGCGCTGTTCGAGCGCCTTCTTGGAATCGTCGTACTGGCCACGCAGGGCTTCCAGTTCGCTCTGGAGCTTTTCGTTCTCCACCGCAAACTGCCACCACTGCGAACGCGGATACTCGTCGAGCGTGTCCTTCGACAGCTTCGAGCCCTTCTTAAAGCCCTTCGGCCCGGCAATCGCGTCCTTGCCGACGAGTACGTCGGACAGGCGCGAATAGACGTTGCGGTCGAGGATCGCCTGCTCGTCGTCGCGGTCCTTGGCGAGGCGTTCGATCTCCTCGCGTTCGATCGCCATGGCGCGCTCGTCCTTCTCCACGCCGTGGCGATTGAAGACGCGCACTTCGACGACGGTGCCGAAGGTTCCGGGCGGCATGCGCATGGAGGTGTCACGCACGTCCGATGCCTTTTCGCCGAAGATGGCGCGTAGAAGCTTTTCTTCCGGCGTCATCGGGCTTTCGCCCTTCGGCGTGATCTTGCCGACCAGGATATCGCCCGGCTGCACTTCCGCACCGATATAGACGATGCCGGCCTCGTCGAGGTTTTTCAGCGCTTCTTCCGAGACGTTGGGAATGTCGCGCGTGATTTCCTCCGGCCCGAGCTTGGTGTCGCGCGCCATGACCTCGAACTCCTCGATATGGATCGAGGTGAAGACGTCGTCGGCGACGATGCGCTCGGACAAGAGGATCGAGTCCTCGTAGTTGTAGCCATTCCACGGCATGAACGCGACCAGCACGTTCCGGCCGAGCGCCAGATCGCCGAGTTCGGTCGACGGGCCGTCGGCGATGATGTCGCCCTTGTTGACCCGGTCCCCCATTCGCACCAGCGGACGCTGGTTGATGCAGGTGTTCTGGTTCGAACGCTGGAACTTCATCAGCCGGTAGATGTCGACGCCCGACTTGCCGGGATCGAGATCTTCCGTGGCGCGGATGACGATACGCGTCGCGTCCACCTGGTCGACGATGCCGCCGCGGCGGGCGCCGATGGCGGCGCCCGAGTCACGGGCGACGATCGGCTCCATGCCGGTGCCGACAAACGGCGCTTCGGCGCGCACCAGCGGCACGGCCTGACGCTGCATGTTCGAGCCCATCAGGGCGCGGTTGGCGTCGTCGTTCTCGAGGAACGGGATCAGGGCCGCCGCCACCGACACCATCTGCTTTGGCGACACGTCCATCAGATCGACGTTTTCGCGCGGCGCCATCATCACTTCGCCGGCGTTGCGGCAAATGACGAATTCGTCGACGAACCCACCGTTCTTGTCGAGCTCGGCATTGGCCTGCGCGACGTGGTGTTTGGCCTCTTCCATCGCCGACAGATAGACGACCTCATTGGTCAGCTTGCCGTTGACGATCTTGCGGTACGGGCTCTCGATGAAGCCGTATTTGTTGACACGCGCGAAGGTGGCCAGCGAGTTGATCAGACCGATGTTCGGGCCTTCCGGCGTCTCGATCGGGCAGATGCGGCCGTAATGCGTCGGGTGCACGTCGCGCACCTCGAAACCGGCGCGCTCGCGGGTCAGACCACCGGGGCCAAGCGCCGAGAGACGGCGCTTGTGGGTGATCTCCGACAGCGGGTTGGTCTGGTCCATGAACTGCGACAGCTGCGAGGAACCGAAGAACTCGCGCACGGCGGCAGCCGCCGGCTTGGCGTTGATCAGGTCCTGCGGCATCACCGTGTCGATCTCGATCGAGGACATGCGCTCCTTGATCGCGCGCTCCATGCGCAGCAGGCCGACGCGGTATTGGTTCTCCATCAGCTCGCCGACCGAGCGCACGCGGCGATTGCCGAGATTGTCGATGTCGTCGATCTCGCCCTTGCCGTCGCGCAGTTCGACCAGCGTCTTGACCACCGCCAGGATGTCGTCCTTGCGCAGCACGCGCACGGTGTCCTCGGCCTTGAGCTCGAGGCGCATGTTCATCTTGACGCGCCCGACGGCCGACAGATCATAGCGCTCGCTGTCGAAGAACAGCGAGTTGAACATGGCTTCGGCGGTTTCGAGCGTCGGCGGCTCGCCGGGGCGCATGACGCGGTAGATGTCGAACAGCGCGTCCTGGCGGCTCTCGTTCTTGTCGACGTTGAGCGTGTTGCGGATATAGGCGCCGACATTGACGTGGTCGATGTCGAGAACCTTGATCTCGTCGTCGCCGGCGGCGAGAAGCACCTTCAGCGTCTTTTCGTCGATCTCGTCGCCTGCTTCGAGGAAAATCTCGCCGGTCGCGTAGTTGACGATGTCCTCGGCAAGGTAGTTGCCGAGCAGATCCTCGTCGGTCGCCTTGATCGCTTTGAGACCCTTTTCGCCAAGCGCCCTGGCCTGGCGGGCAGTGATCTTCTTGCCGGCCTCGACGACGACCTCATTGGTATCTGCATCGATCAGGTCGCCAACCGCCTTGAGGCCGCGGAAACGCTCGACGTTGAACGGGATACGCCAATGGTCGCCGGCGCGCTTGTAGGTGATCTTGTTGTAGAAGGTCGACAGGATCTCCTCGCCGTCCATGCCGAGCGCCATCAACAGCGACGACACCGGAATCTTGCGGCGGCGGTCGATGCGGGCGTGCACGACGTCCTTCGAGTCGAACTCGATGTCGAGCCACGAACCGCGATAGGGGATGACCCGCGCGGCAAACAGCAGCTTGCCGGAGGAGTGCGACTTGCCCTTGTCATGGTCGAAGAAGACGCCCGGCGAACGGTGCATCTGCGAGACGATGACACGCTCGGTGCCGTTGACGATGAAGGTGCCGTTCAAGGTCATGAGCGGCATGTCGCCCATGTAGACGTCCTGCTCCTTGATGTCCTTGATCGACTTGGCGCCGGTATCCTCGTCGATATCGAACACGATGAGGCGCAGCGTCACCTTGAGTGGCGCGGCATAGGTCAGGTCGCGCTGACGGCATTCGTCAACGTCGAACTTCGGTGCTTCGAACTCGTACTTCACGAATTCCAGCATCGAGGAGCCGGAAAAGTCGGAGATCGGGAAGACCGATTTGAAAACCGCCTGCAGTCCCTCGTCAGGACGCCCGCCCTTGGGCTCCTCGACCATCAGGAACTGGTCATAGGATGCCTTCTGAACCTCGATCAGGTTCGGCATCTCCGCAACTTCCGGAATCTTTCCGAAGAATTTGCGTACGCGTCTGCGGCCATTGAAAGTTTGTGTCTGGGCCATCGTCGCTCCTTAGCTCTAAACTCGGGGCGAACCTCGCCGCGGCTCGCCTTGCATTCTCGGCCACCTCGGCGGCGGCCTTTATTTGTTCACCCGCCACCTGTCGGTGGCCGGCCAAAACGGGAGAAAACCCGTTTCCTGAAGGCCGGTTTACGGTCCTCAGGAAAGAGGTTTTCGTACTCTTCGCGTTACGCAGCCTCCCTTCGCGCCAAGGGAGTGGCGGACGGCGCGAAGCCGCCCGCCGATATCAAACGCTTACTTCAGTTCGACCTTGGCGCCGGCTGCTTCCAGCTGGGCCTTGAACTTGTCCGCGTCGGCCTTGGAAACAGCTTCCTTGACCGGCTTCGGAGCCGCCTCGACCAGATCCTTGGCTTCCTTGAGGCCAAGACCGGTGATGGCGCGAACTTCCTTAATAACGTTGATCTTCTGAGCGCCCGCCTCGGTGAGGACGACGTCGAATTCCGTCTTTTCCTCGACCGGAGCAGCAGCGGCCGCAGCACCGCCAGCGGCGGCAACCGCCACCGGAGCAGCGGCGGAAACGCCCCACTTTTCTTCCAGAAGCTTCGAAAGCTCGGCCGCCTCAAGGACGGTCAGCTTCGAAAGGTCGTCTACGATCTTTGCCAGATCAGCCATTGCAATATTCCTTCATAAGGTTCGAACGTGTGTTTGTGATAGCGAGGAACGGCCTCATGCCGCCTCGTCCTTCCGGGCGTAAGCGCCGATGACACGCGCGACCGAAGCCGCAGGCGCATTGACGATCTGGGCGATCCGGGTTGCCGGCGTGGCGATCATGCCAACCAGCCTGGCGCGCAGCTCATCGAGCGACGGAAGTGTGGCGAGTGCCTTCACACCGTCGGCGTTGAGCGAGGTGGTGCCCATTGCGCCGCCGAGAATGACGAGCTTGTCATTTCCCTTGGCGAAATCGGACGCGACCTTCGGCGCCGCAATCGGATCCTCCGAATAGGCGATCAGCGTCTGTCCCTTGAACAGGTCGATGATCGATGCGGAGTCCGTGCCCTGAAGAGCGATTTTGGCGAGACGGTTCTTCGCGACTTTGACGGTGCCACCGGCGACACGCATTTTCGACCGAAGGTCGTTCATTTGCGCGACGGTGATACCGGCGTAGTGGGCCACGACGACTGAACCAGCGCCCGAAAACGCTTCATTCAGGCCCGTGACGAGTTCGCGTTTTTCCGCTCTGTCCACTGCCTATCTCCAGTTGACCCCAATCCTGTTAACGGGAACATTCCCATTACGAGGACAGGCGTCGGGTTGCCTTTTTGCCGGCCGGGCCATCCAGTAACGGATCTCCCGAACGACGCTCGAGGATCCTGCCCCCTTTCGCCACACCAGCCGGCAAGCCGAATGGTGCGCAGACAAAAGGCAAACACGGTTCGAACCTTTCATTGGAGCATGTCGCTCCGTTGTCGGGTCTTCACCCGTCTCATGCAGGCCCACATGAATTAAGGCCCCCACTTGAACCAAGGCTTGGGGCCGCCCGCAATCTCGGACAGGATGTCCGGAAGTCTTTCAACTTCCGGTACCGGGCCGCCGAGATAAATCGGAGGCCCGGAATTCTATTTGCGGATCAGCCCTTTAGCGGCCGATCCAAATGGTTCGTATCAGGACGCCGCCAGCGTCGAGACGTCGAGCTTGAGACCAGGGCCCATCGTCGAGGTGACCGACACCTTCTTGACGTAGTTGCCCTTGGCGCCAGCCGGCTTCGCCCTGTTCACCGCGTCGGCGAAGGCGCGGACATTCTCCTCCAGCGCCTTGACGTCGAACGAGATCTTGCCGACGCCACCATGAACGATGCCGGCCTTCTCGACGCGGAACTCGACCGCGCCGCCCTTCGATGCCTTGACGGCCGCGGTAACGTCGGTGGTGACAGTGCCGACCTTCGGGTTCGGCATCATGCCGCGCGGGCCGAGCACCTTACCTAGACGGCCGACCAGCGGCATCATATCCGGCGTGGCGATGCAGCGATCGAAGTCGATCGTGCCCTTCTGGACGATGTCGACCAGATCCTCGGCGCCAACGATATCGGCGCCGGCCGCCTTGGCTTCCTCGGCCTTGTCGCCACGCGCGAAAACGGCGACGCGGACGGTACGGCCGGTGCCGTTCGGCAGATTGACCACGCCACGGACCATCTGGTCGGCATGGCGCGGGTCGACACCCAGGTTCATCGCGATTTCAACGGTCTCGTCGAACTTCACCGAGGACCGGTCCTTGAGCAGCTTCAGCGCATCACCCAAGGCATAGGCTTTGTTGGGATCGATGCCTTCGCGGGTCTTCGATACACGCTTTGCAATCTTTGCCATGATCTCAGCCCACCACTTCCAGACCCATCGAGCGGGCGGAGCCCTCGACCATGCGCATGGCCCCCTCGATATCGGTTGCGTTCAGATCCTTCATCTTCTGCTCGGCGATGGCGCGCACCTTGTCGCGGCCAATCGTGCCGGCCTTGACCTTGCCCGGCTCCTTTGAGCCCGACTTCAGGTTCGCGGCCTTCTTCAGGAAGTAGCTCACCGGTGGCGTCTTCATGACGAAGGTGAACGACTTGTCCTGGTAGTAGGTGATGACGACCGGAATCGGCGATCCCTTTTCCATTTCCTGGGTCTGCGCGTTGAACGCCTTGCAGAACTCCATGATGTTGATGCCGCGCTGACCAAGCGCCGGTCCGATCGGGGGCGACGGCGTAGCCGAGCCCGCGGAAACCTGGAGCTTGAGCTGGCCTGCAATTTTCTTAGCCATCTCTTTCCTGCCTTTGTCTCATGCCGGCCCCAAATCTGGGCAACACCGGCGGTTGCAGTCTGGTGGTGCGGTTCCTGTGGCCGGCTAAAGCCGCATTCGCCTCCCACCCGCTTTGGCCGCGATTTGCACGCCGCCTCCCCTCACCGCCGCATGGGCGACAAGGGTTTCTGATCAGCCCTTTTCGACCTGTCCGAATTCGAGATCGACCGGCACGGCGCGCCCGAAGATCGAAACTTCCACTTTGAGCCGCGCCCGCTCCTCGTCCACTTCCTGGACGAAACCGTTGAACGACGCGAACGGGCCGTCCGAGACGCGGATCGCTTCGCCGATCTCGAAAGTGACCGACGGCTTCGGCCGCTCGACGCCTTCCTGCACCTGGTTCAGGATGCGCTGCGCCTCGGCCTCGGTGATCGGCACCGGCTTCGAGTCGCCCAAGAAGCCGGTGACCTTCGGCGTGTTCTTCACGAGCGAGAACACCGCGTCGGTCAGGTTGGCCTTCAGGAGCACGTAGCCAGGGAAGAACTTGCGCTCGGCATCGACCTTGCGGCCGCGGCGTATCTCGACGACTTTCTCGGTCGGCACCACGATCTGCTCGATGTCAGCGGACAGGCCCTTCTGCTTGGCCTTGTTCTCGATATCCTCAGCGACCTTTTTTTCAAAGTTCGAATAGGCGTGGACGATGTACCACCGCGCAGTCATCTCAAGACTTCTCCGTAATCGCCGGACTTAGCGTCCAATGCCCAAAATCTGCTCGACCGCGAGGCCCATGAGCTGATCGGCAGTAAAGAAAAAGATCATCGCGATCACAGCGAACGCCAGAACCATCACCGTCGAGATCATCGTCTCGCGACGCGACGGCCAGGTCACCTTGGCGGTCTCCGCGCGAACCTGCTGGAGAAAGACGAAAGGATTTGTGGTTTTCGAAGCCATGTGCCGCCTGTCTGCAAGACCCGTTGACCGGATCTCCTGGATGATCCCGCTGGCCGGGATGTGCCGCCTGAGCCTGTGTTCGCGCCGAATCAGCGCGATCATTTCGCCCATGCAAATCGGACGCGTAAAGCCGGCTTCCCAGCTCCACGCGTCGCGTGTCTGTTTCGTCTACATAAAACCGATTCTTGATCCACGCAAGTGGCAAGTGTCCGCTTTATGCCAAACGCCGCCTCGGAACCATCCAGTCGTCCCGTCCCGGCTATGGAGGTCTTATGCTTCAAAACAACCTATATGGCAAGCCACCGCGCGATTTTCAAAGGGCCGATGCGTGGAGGACCAGACATTTTCCATGAATTGGCCATTTCGAAAATGGCACGGGCAGCAGGGCTCGAACCTACGACCTGCGGTTTTGGAGACCGCCGCTCTACCAACTGAGCTATGCCCGTATCGTGCGCATGTCGGCGCAGCAGGCGCTTCCTAAAAGCTTCCGCGCGCTCTGTAAAGAGCGGCGTACGGGGATAGGCAGTGGAAAACAGAGAGTTCCGCAGCTGCCCGTTATTCGCCGCTCGGCTTGTACGGCCCGCCGGGCACGCCCCAGCCCCGGGCCGGCATCGGCTCGGTCTCGAGATCGCAGGTTTCGCCAAGGTTGGAATTCATCTTGGCCAGCCGCGATCCCCATTCGACATAGGCCATGAAAGCCGAGCGGAATTCCGGATCGTCGGGCAGCCCGACTTCATCGGCGGCATCAGCGAGCAGATTGATCCAGCGGCGGCGCTGTTCCTCGCTCAGATGCTTGCCGAGATGGTGCATCACCATCTGGCGGTGGCCACCATGGTTTTCGCTGTACGTCTTCGGTCCACCAAAGACCTCGCCGATGAAGGCCGCGACATGGGCGGGATAGTCGGGCGCCATGTTCTGAACACCGGGCCGACGATGGAAATCCCTAGACACCTTGTCGTAGAAGGTTTGGGTCAGGCGATTCAGCGCTCCTGTACCGCCGGCCCATTCGAACAATGTCGGGATATCCTGGCTCATCTCGTCCTCGACTGGGCGGACTGTCATTAGTTTCGGACGATAGCGGAACTATCGAACGTTGCTCAACCTGCCTCGATGGCCAGTTTGGACCGGCTGCGTGGCTGCGCCTTACAACTTGACCGGCGCCTCGGCCTGAACCTCGGACGTCGACACGACGCGGCAATTCTCTGGCACTGGCTCCGACTTGCAGATGGTCGGACCGGTAAATTCATCGACCGATTCAAACCCGGTCGTCAGCCCGATTTTCAGCATCATGTCGGGTTCGAGCTGCCGATGGCGCGAGGCCGGCACCGACCGCATTGCCACCAGCAGACCGGATCCGACCGCCATGTCTTTGAGATAGGTTTTGACCCGCTGCTCCATGTCAATCGAATGCACGGTCAACTGCGCGCGAGGACCGACAAGGCGCCTGACACCGCCGGCAAGCATGATCGGACAGGCCGCGCCGCACTCGCCGCTCGCATCGATTGTCAGTCCGACATAGACGCCATCCTCGGCGGTGCAATCCGCTTTGTCCGGCTCGCATCCAATGAAGTCCGTCCGCGCCACCGCCACGTCGAGCTTGTGTTCTCGGATCAGCCTTCCGGCGGCCAGAGCGCCGAGCACGTCGCCTCCCGGCGAGTTGATCACCACGGGCAGTCGCCGATCACCGATCGTGTCCAGCAGTTGGCGCAGCCGTTCCGGCGTTTGAGCGCTGATGGTGCCTTCCGCCGAGATCCATTCGGGACAGTTGGGATCGCAGAGAAAACTCCTGCCGCGAACCAGAACGAAGTGCATATCTCCGACATCGGCCCGCTGCACGGTTTCGGGTTCGATCGACGCGGCGGGAACGGACTTGGCGTACGCCACCACGTCGCCGGCCGGCGCCGGTATTTCCCTGCAGTTCGCGGCCACCGGATCGGTGCTGCATAGGGTTGGCGCGGTCAACAGGTCGACAGCATCCAGGCTAGTCACCAGCCGCGCCTGCAGCATGTCGTAGGGAGCCAGTTGCTGGATGCTGCTGGCCGGCGTGTTCTTCATCGTCTCGAGTACCGCCTGGCCGACGCCCATTTCCTTCAGATAGGCCGCCAGTCTTTTCTCCACCGACTTGCTCATCTCGTAGGTCTTGTAGCTGCCGGCGTTCTTGCGGCCGACGATCTTCTTGCTGAGGATTTTCTTCTTGCCTCTAACCACGCGATAGGTGGTCCGGTACTGCAATTTCGTGCGGATGTAGGTCGTGGTGATCTGATGAACGCCGAGATAGGCCCATTGCCCGACCACGCGCCTGATGCCGCCGGCAAACATCAGCGGACAAGCGGAATTACAGATGGCGCCGCTGGCATGGGCATTGCCGAAATAGCGAGCGCCCTTGCCGTGGTTTTCCTTGCAGTCCTTGGCATCGGGCCGGCACCCGGTGAACCAGGTTTTGCCGACCGCGATATCGAGTTTGTTCTTGCGGAGCAGCCGGCCAAGCGCCAGCGCCGCTTCGACGTTGCCGCCGGGAGAGTCCACGACAACGGGCAGTTTTCGGCCGCCGAGGGCCTTGAGCGTGCGTTTGAACAGGGCCGGCGTGCCGGCTTCAATCGAGCCTTCAGCGGATATCCATTCCGGGCAGGTCGGTTCGCAACCAGGCGCGCTGCTGCGGACGACGACAAACCGCATCGTCGGGCCAAGATCCGGCCCGGATTTTTTGGTGTTCGCCGCGAAGGCAGCGTGTTCCATCACAAGGAACGACGCTAGGCAGATCACGCCAAACATCCACCGTGTCTGGCCATTCAGACGGTGCCATGGAACCATTCGGGCAAGCCCCCCGCAATGCAAGCTATACTAGTTAAGCTTTGAAGGCTTGCAACAGGGTTTTGCGACGACGCCGCAGGCGCCGGCTGTACCCAAAAAAGCAAAAAGGGCGGCCCGTAGACCGCCCTTCCCTGTCGATGCGACAAATGCCGGCGTCGATTACTCTTTGATGGTGACGACGATGCCGGCACCGACGGTGCGGCCGCCTTCACGGATGGCGAAGCGCAGCTTCTCTTCCATGGCGATCGGCACG
>NZ_JAMYLP010000095.1:0-20998 GCF_040318085.1 Mesorhizobium sp. M1322 | reverse complement strand
TATCAACCGATCCATTACACCCAAGGCTGCCTCCAAAAGCAGTCTTGAATCATGCTACGGTCAAAAAGGGAATCCTAAGAGTCCACACCACCTAGCGGTGACGAAGCATTAACCAATCTTGTTCATGGTCGGACGGGTTCCAAACCAGTCTCTTTGTTGCCGGGTGTCGTCGATGAAAAGCGTGATCTTGTCCAGTGTCCTGCCGATGGCGGTCGTGATTTCAGCAACTGCCGGCCTGGCCGAAAAGACCTTTGCAGCAGAACGGGACAAGAAGTTCTTTCAATCAGTGGAAGGCGAATGGGTCGGCCCGGGGGAAATCGTCGCCGGCAAATACAAGGGCACGAAATTCACCTGCAATTTCACCGGTTCGACACCAGACGGCAAGATCGGCATGTCCCTCGACGGCGGTTGCCGGGTCGGCATGTTCACCCAGCAGATGTCGGCCACGATCCAGCACAAGGGCCGCGAGGGCTACAAGGGCAGCTTCATGGGCGGTGCCGCCGGTTCCGGCCTCGACATTATCGGCGGCAACGTGGTCAGCGCCAACAAGGTCGTCTTCACCATCAACCGCAACCAGTTGCGTGGCGTCATGCAGGCTCTTGTCCCCAACGACAATTCGATGACGGTGACGGTTGCGGTGCGCGTGGACGAGCAATTGGTGCCGGTCATCGGCATGAAGCTGAAGCGAGTCGATACGGTCGAAGTCGGCTCCATCGCGCCGAACTGACCAACGATTTGCGCATCCAGTGAACTTGCGGCGCGCTGTACAATTAGTGAGTAGTGAATGGTGAATGGAATTAGATATTCACTACTGACTACTGACACTGACTACTGACTATTCACTATTCACTATTCACTATCCTTCACGTCAGTCGTCTCCCCCAAAGGCGGCGGACTTGATCGTCCTCCGCTCTTCACGGCCAAAGCCGCGCGTCCTTAGCGCCCGATTGCAGCAACACGCAACGCAGCGGGTGCATAAACTTGTGGAGCGCGCCTGCAACACTGCTGCACCAGTTTCCGGAATCGGACTGTTCGATTTCAGCCGAAGCCCCTATCTTGGCCGCTCGATGCCGCAGCACGTGCGGCGGTCCCTAGAGAGAACGGAACGGCAGGCATGGCGGCAGAAGCAGCGGGCGGCGATCTGATCCACGTGGTGGCGCTGCTCGCTGCAGGTGTTGTCGCCGTACCGATCTTCAAGCGCGTGGGGCTTGGTTCCATCCTCGGCTATCTGGCGGCCGGCGTGGTCATCGGCCCGTTCGGTATCGGCATCTTTTCCGAATCGGAAGCCATTCTTCACGTCGCCGAGCTCGGCGTCGTCATGTTCCTGTTCATCATCGGGCTGGAGATGCAACCGTCACGGCTGTGGGGCCTCAGGCGAGAGATCTTTGGCCTTGGGGCATTGCAGGTCGGCGTGTGCGCGCTGTTGCTGACCGGTGTCGGACTGGCGGGAGGTTTCCCGGTCTCGCAATCCTTCGTCGCCGGCGCCGGCTTCGTGCTGACCTCGACGGCGATCGTCATGCAGCTTCTGGAGGAACGCGGTGAGATCGCCGCGCCCAAAGGCCAGCGCATCGTCTCCATCCTGCTGCTCGAAGACCTGGCGATCGTGCCGTTGCTGGCCCTGATCGCCTTCCTGGCGCCGGGCGGCGCCGATATGAGCTTGACGCAGCGGCTGACGGAGGTGGGCATCGGCCTTGCCGCCATCGTCGGGCTGGTGCTGGCCGGGCGTTATCTGCTCAATCCGTTCTTCCGCATCCTGGCGGACGCCCGCGCCCGCGAAGTGATGACCGCAGCCGCCCTTCTGGTCGTTCTGGGGTCGGCGCTTGCCATGCAGCTCAGCGGCCTGTCGATGGCGATGGGCGCCTTCCTGGCCGGCGTGCTTTTGTCGGAATCCACCTTCCGCCATCAGCTGGAGGCCGATGTCGAACCATTCCGGGGTGTGCTGCTCGGGCTGTTCTTCCTCGCTGTCGGCATGTCGCTCGACCTCCATGTGGTCATCGAGAACTGGCGGCTTGTCGCCATCTACGTCGTCGCCTACATGGTAATAAAAGCGATCGGCATCTATCTCGTCGCCCGCATTCTCAAGACCGGTCACCGGGAAGCGCTCGAGCGCGCCGTCTTCATGGCGCAAGGCGGCGAATTCGCCTTCGTTCTCTATTCCGCCGCCGCGGCGGTCGGCATCATCGACAGCCAGGCTAACGCGACCCTGACAGCGATCGTGATCATCACCATGGTGCTGACACCGCTGGCCATTTTGGCATTGCGGTATCTGACGCCGCGCGACGAGCAGTCGCTCGAAGGCGTCGACATCGCCGATGGCCTTACCGGCAGCGTGCTGATCATCGGCTTCGGCCGCTTCGGCCAGATCGCCAGCCAGCCGCTGCTGTTGCGCGGGATCGATGTGTCGATCATCGACAATGAGGTCGAGATGATCCAGGCGGCGGCCGATTTCGGTTTCAAGGTCTATTATGGCGACGGCACGCGGCTGGACATTCTGCGTGCCGCAGGCGCCGGCCGCGCGCGCGCCGTGTTGATCTGCGTCGACAAGCCCGATGTCGCCGTCCGCATCGCAAAGCTCATCAAGGCGGAGTTTCCCCTGCTGACCGTGCTGGCACGCGCTTTCGACCGCGGAACCGCACTGCAGTTGATACGTGCCGACGTCGATTTCCAGATTCGCGAAACCTTCGAATCGGCGCTTGTCTTCGGCGGCTCCACGCTGGAAGCGCTGGGCGTCGACCCGGAGGAAGTCGCCGAGGTGATCGAGGATGTCCGCCACCGCGATGCCGCCCGTTTCGAGCTGCAGCTCGCCGAAGGCGTTCGCGCCGGAGCGCGCTTCCTCAAGGGCAATATCGGCACGCCCATTCCGACCCCGCTCAGCCAGCCGCGCCGCACCGGTCAGGCGCTCAATGAAGAAACCGCCGGCGTTCTGCACAAATCCGAGCCGGCGGACTAAACACATGGAGCAAACAGATGACCGAGCTGGACGAGCGCGCGCTCTCCGTCACCAAATTCTGGCGGGACGCCGGGAAAGATGCATGGTTCGAGAAGCATGACGCCTTCGACGCCGAGTTCCGCAACCGGTTTCTCGACCTGCACTATGCTGCCGCGCGGCGTGAATGCGACGACTGGTCGGAGCATGCCGAAAGCTCACTGGCGCTGATGATCCTGCTCGACCAGTTGCCGCGAAACTGCTTTCGCGGCACCGGCCATATGTATGCCACCGACCCGCTGGCAAGGCATTTTGCCGAAAAGGCGATCGCCGCCGGCCAGGACCTGGCGCTCGACGAAGAGCTGCGCGTCTTCCTCTATTTGCCTTATGAGCATTCGGAGCATCTCGCCGACCAGCTCAAATCGGTGGACCTCACTACCGCCAAAGCCCCGTCCTATTTGAAGTATGCGGTCGAGCACCTGGAGATCATTCAGCGCTTCGGCCGCTTTCCGCATCGAAACAGGATGCTTGGCCGAGAAACGACGTCGGAGGAACAGGTGTTCCTCGACGGCGGCGGATTTTCCGGTTGAGCTCAGGTCCTATGCTTTAGGTCAGCCACCAATCCCGGCCGGACGGCAGTCGCTCGATGCCGGCGCTGTCGAGAGCGGCAAGCCGCTCCGCCATGCTTCTACCGCCGATGGTGAGGTCAGGCGCGATCTCGGCCAGCGGCGCCAGAACGAAGGCGCGCTCCAGCATGCGCGGATGCGGCACTTCGAGCCCGGTTTCGTGGATGATCCGGTCGCCGAACACCAGAATGTCGATGTCGATCAGCCGCGGACCCCAGCGCTCCTCGCGCACCCGCTTCAGTCTGCGCTCGACGTCGAGGCAGAGATCGAGCAATGCATGCGGTGAAAGCACGGTCGAAATTTCGGCGGCCGCATTGAGAAAATCCGGCTGGTCGAGCTTGCCCCAGGGCGGCGTGCGGTAAAGCGAGGAGACGACGACGACGCGCGTGTTCTCGTCGGCGTCCAGCATGCGCAGCGCCGCGCCCATCGACCTTGCCGGGTCGCCAAGATTGCCGCCAAGGCTGAGGTAGACCGTGTTATTCGGGCCAGACAACTGTTACCTCGACATGATCGAGCACACCGGGCACCGGCGCGTTCGGCTTGCGCACAGTGATCTCGGCCTTTTTGATCTGGGGAAACCGGGCCGTCAGCGCCCGGGCCACCTCCAGCGCCAGCGCTTCTATCAGAAAACGCCTCTCTCCGGTTATGATCCTTTCGATCACCCCGAAGGCGACACCATAGTGGACAGTATCCTCGATGGAATCGTCGACCAGCGCGCGGCCGGGTTCGACGGTGAGCGCGGCGTCGACATAGAAGCGCTGCCCAAGCGTCTCCTCCTCATCCAGCACGCCGTGCCGGGCGAAGAAGGCGCAGTTCTTCATGCGGATGACGTACATCGCTCAGCATCCCGCTCGATTAGAGGGATGCGCGTCCACGTGGGCGCACATCTACGCTCTAAGGCTTTTAATCTACGCATCCTGCCGGAAATCGATTTCGGTTTTCGAGCCTATGCGGTGGTTTCACGCGCCAGCATAGCATCCGCAACCGCCAGCGCATCCACATTGATTGCGACATCGTGGACGCGAAAAAGCTGCGCGCCCTTGAGCCTCAGGATGACGCTCGTCGCCGCTGTTCCGGCGTCCCTGGCCGAGGTGTCGCGACCGGTGACGGCGCCGATGAAGCGCTTTCGCGATGTGCCCGCCATCAGTGGAAAGCCCAACGCATCGAGTTCGGAAAACCGCGCCATCAACTCGAGGTTTTCCTCCGCTGTTTCCTTGGCGAAGCCAAAGCCTGGATCGAGCACGATTTGCTCGTCGGCAACGCCGCTTCCTCGGGCGATTTCGAGGGACTTCCTGAGGAAGAAAAACTGATCCTCAATCACGTCGGGCAGTTTTTGCCTGTCACGCCCGGTGTGCATAATGATAAGCCCGGCGCCGGTCTCGGCAGCGACGCGCGCGATGCCCGGCTCGCGTTGCAGACCCCAGACATCGTTGACGATATGGGCGCCGGCGGCGACGGCAAGCCGGGCGGTATCCTCACGATAGGTGTCGACCGAAATCAGCGTCTCGCCAAGCCCGGCGAGCGCCTCGATGACAGGCAGCACGCGGGCCCGCTCTTCCGCGATGGCAACCGGGGATGCGCCGGGGCGTGTCGATTCTCCACCGACGTCAATGACGGAGGCCCCCTCTTCCACCATCCGGCGCGCCTGGGCGATCGCCTGTTCGGGCGCTAAGAACAGCCCGCCGTCGGAAAAACTGTCCGGCGTGATATTGAGGATACCGACGATCACCGCCTTGCCGCCAAGGTCGAGATGACGTCCATGCGCCAACTGCCATCGCCCTGTCGTCATTGTCGATCAACCATGTGTGATCCGCCAAAGATCAATTCCGTTGCGCCGGCAACGGCCGTAGCGCAAGGTAGGCAAAGAGGCAACACGATGAAACGATCACTGCTTTGCGCCCTGATGCTCGCTTTTTCCGCCCTGCCGGCGGGCACGGCGAGTTTGGTAAAGACATATAGCTATTTCAGCATCGGAGGCAGAACGCTCGATGATATCGGATCCCAGCTTACGAAACTTGGACCTCAGGTGAAAAGCACCGGGATGCGGCATCCAGGCGCCACGCAGATGGCGTTCACCACCCGCGTCAGCTATGCGGAAAAATCGAATTCCTGCGCGATTGCTGACGCCGACGTCACTCTCAAGGTCAAGGTGATCCTTCCCGAGTGGCGCCGCTCGCGCAAGGCTGATGCGGGCGTAAGGCTGTTTTGGGATACATTGTCCGCCGACATCAAGCGCCATGAGGACCGCCATGTCGAGATCGCCAAGAACCATGCCCGCGACCTCGAGGATGCGCTGAAGGCGACCTATCCGCAGAAGAGTTGCCAGGAGGCCAAGGCCAAGGCCGCGGAGATCGCCGCCGCTATTCTTGCCAAGCACGACCGGGCCCAGATGCAATTCGATCGCGTCGAGACCATCAATTTCGAAAGCCGCATCCTGCGGCTGCTGCGCTATCGCATGGAGCGCGTCGAGAACGGCCGGCTGCCGGGTTAGCTCAGGCCAGATGGTAAGGTCGATCCTCGTCGAGTAGAAGTGGGGCGTCAGCCGGCAACGCCGAGCTTCTTCTGCAGGCTGGTCGACGAGGTCGTATACTGGAATACGATGCGCTCGCCGGGGCTGACGATGCGCTTGGCTGCCTGCGCCATCAGGGCGACCTCATGGAAGCCCGACAGGATCAGCTTCAGCTTGCCGGGGTACCAGTTGATGTCGCCGACGGCGAAGATGCCAGGTACCGATGTCTGGAATTTCTCGGTGTCGACCGGGATCATGTTCTCATGAAGATTGAGCCCCCACTCGGCGATCGGTCCGAGCTTCATGGTCAGGCCGAAGAACGGCAGCATCCGCGTGCACGGCACCTCGGTGTCACCGTCCGGCCCTTTGATGGTCGCGGAGGAAAGCTGGCCGTCGGCGCCGGTCAGTCCCGTCACCTGCCCGACCTGGAAATCCAGTTCCTTCATCTCTTGCATGGCGTACATCTTGTTGACGCTGTCGGGCGCCGCGCGGAATTCCGGCCGCCGGTGGACCAGCGTCACGCTCTTGGCCACCGGCTGCAGGTTCAGCGTCCAGTCGAGCGCCGAATCGCCGCCGCCGACAATGACGAGGTCGTGGCCGCGGAATTCCTCCATCCGGCGAACCGAGTAGAAGACGCTCTTGCCCTCATAAAGCTCGATGCCCGGGATCGGCGGCCGCTTCGGTTGGAACGAACCGCCGCCGGCGGCGATAACCACAACCTTGGCTTCAAACACCTCGTTCTCGTCGGTGGTGACGCGAAAGCTGCCGTCCTCGAGCTTTTCGAGGCTTGAGACCATGCGGTTGAAGGTGAAGTCGGGCTTGAACGGCGCGATCTGCTCAAGCAGTCTGTCGACCAGGCCCTGCGCCGAGATCGATGGCTGGCCGGGAATGTCGTAGATCGGCTTTTCCGGGTAGAGTTCGGCGCATTGCCCACCGGGCCGATCGAGTATGTCGATCAGATGGCATTTCATGTCGAAGAGGCCGAGCTCGAACACCGCGAACAGGCCGACAGGTCCTGCCCCGACAATCAATACGTCCGTGGTGATATCGGTCATGAATGCCCCTTCAATCCGCACGACTCCGAAAATCGAAATCCATTTCCGCTGGGGATCATGCGCCAAATCACGGTGCTACAGCGTCCTTTGCGCGTCCAAGAGAACGCCCGGCGCTTAGAGAACGGCGCGACACTGCATGACCATTGGCCGCTGCCAAGCCGGAGCCGGAAAAATCGGCTATATCTAGCGCTTCAGCCTCCACGCTTCAGCCTTGGCGGGCGGGCACGCGCACAACCAGGCCGTCGAGAGCGTCGCGCACCTTGATCTGACAGGAGAGCCGTGAGTTCGGCTGGACGTCGTAGGCGAAGTCCAGCATGTCCTCTTCCATCGCTTCCGGCTCGCCGACTTCCGCCGTCCATGCCTCGTCGACATAGACGTGGCAGGTCGCGCAGGCGCAGGCGCCACCGCACTCGGCCTCGATCCCCGGCACGGCGTTGCGGATCGCGTTCTCCATGACGGTCGAGCCGTTTTCGGCATCCATGTCAAAATGTGTGCCGTCATGGGCGATGAAGGTCAGCTTGGTCATTTGTCACCTGAAGGGAGTCCCAGCCGAGATAATCACTCCGGCAGACAAGTCAACTGCCGCGCGAAAGCGGCGCTCTATGCCGTTTTTTTCGGAAATCGGTTTAACGGCTGATGGCGGCGACGAAATCGCGGACTTCTTCGATCAGGGCGCCAAGCCGCTTGAGGGTATTGGTATCTTCAGGTTGAAGTTCGATCGCGCTGGCGCAATCGGCAATAGCGAAGGCGCCGACGCCGCGCGCCGAACCTTTCAGCCCGTGCGCCAGAAGCAGTCTTTGCCTCACATCGGCGTCGACGATCCTGTCGCGAACAGACAGCGCCTGCTGTACGAACAGCGCCAGCACCTCCTGTTCGAGGCTGCGGTCGCCCATCGTCTGGCGCGCCAGATGCGCCAGGTCAACCGGCCGCGACCCGGCGGTTCCCGACACGTCACCGCCGGGCATCGAGAAGGCAATGCCGTTTTCGCCACGCATGACTCTGCAACTCCGTTCTTCGGACTGCCGCAAAAAATAGGCCCATCCTGTGGATGACGGGTTAATGATTGGCCCGGAAAAATGTTGCGATAACGGCGCCGGAATCACAGTTTCGTTAACCTTATATTTAAAGTTTTACGTATCGCACCGAATGCATGTTTTCTTTACCCCGGTGTGTCATTACGATACGACAGGTCCATTTTCAGCCTCTTGCGTGGGACACGACAAGCAGAATCAATAAGTCCCGCGGCAGCTTGTACAGGGTAGCGAAGGCATGGCGAAGAAAACAACGACGACAAGAACGCTCGACAACGACGTAGCCAGGGAACTCGAAAAAGCACTTGATATCGATCTGAGCGGCGATGCCGGCGACCTCGACATTGCAGCGTCGATGGAAGATCTGGAAGCGCAGATATCGCAGGCTGCCGACGAGTTGGCACGCGAAGGCCGTAACCAGGAGGCCGAGCCTGTCGCCAACCAGAGCCAGAATGCCGAGCCTGTCGTCCCTGTCGTCCCTGTCGTCAACCAGAGTCAGAAGACGGAGCCAGCCGCCAACCAGAGCCAGAATGCCGAGGACCAGAAAGCAAGGCCCACGGCAAAGGCTAAGCCGGCTGAACTGCTGCGCCCTGTGGAAACGCGCAATGGCACGCAGCCGGCCGGTTTCACGCCGGCCAATGACCCTCGCCAAAAAGATTACAAGACGCTACTGCACACCCTCAATCGGCGTGCCTCGAACACGATCTACTGGGTCGTGGCGCTCGTTTCGCTTGCCTGGATCGCCGGCGCCGGTGCATTGGCCAACCTGCTGTTTGGACCAGGCATCTGGCAAATCCGAACGCCCGGCCAGTTTTTCGCCCGTCCCGAACTGATCGGCCTGGCGATCGCTGCGATCCTGCCTGTGCTCCTGTTCTGGGCGTTTGCAGCCATGATTCGCCGCGCGCAGGAAATGCGTATCGCTGCTCAGTCGATGACGGAAGTGGCCTTTCGCCTGACCGAGCCGGAAAATATTGCCCAGGATCGCGTCATGATGATCGGGCAAGCCGTCCGCCGCGAGGTGGCGGCCATGGGTGAAGGCATCGAGCGCACGCTTGCGCGTGCCGTCGAGCTCGAAACCCTGGTCCACAGCGAGGTGAACCAGATCGAACGCTCCTACTCGGAGAATGAGTCGCGCATCCGCTCGCTTGTCGACGGGCTGGGCAGCGAGCGCGAAGCGGTGGTCACCCACGCCGAACGCGTGCGCGCCTCGATCACCGGCGCGCATGAGACGCTGAAGGACGAAATCGGGGCTGCCAGCGACATCATTCGCGACAGCATCCTCAACGCCTCGACCAACCTGTCGATGACGATCACCAATTCCGGCGACACGCTGATCGACAGAATCAACCAAAGCTCGCTGTCGATCTTCGATTCGGTGGAGGGCCGGCTCGAATCGATCACGGACCGGCTGTCGACCTCCGGCGAAGCCTTCGCCAGCCTTCTCGATACACGCATCGCCAAGCTGACGGACACGACCGACGGCCTCACCCGGTCGCTGACCGATCTGCTCGATGATCGGACCTCCGGCATGGTGTCGCTGCTCGGCGGCGCCGCGCGTACGCTCAACTCCGAGTTTGAAGCCAGCCTTGACGGCATCGAGCGGACGCTGGCCGAACGCGGCCAGGCGCTGATCAGTGAATTCCAGACCCGCGCCGAAGCGCTGGACACCGGCACCCAGAAGCTCAACGCCGCGCTCGAGGCTCGCGCACGCCAGATCAACGAGACGCTGGTCGAGCGCGCGCGCGAAATCGCCCATACCTTCCAGGAGAGCAAGGAGACGCTGTCGGCGATGATCGATCAGGGCAAGACCCAGATCGGAGCCGACATGGCCGACATCGTTTCGTCGACTTCGTCCATGCTTGAAGCACGCGCCGGCGATTTCGCCGGGCGCATGGAAGCGGCCCGTCATGTGGTGTCGCGCTCCTTCGACGCCGACATCCAGCGGCTTGCCGATGCCCGCGTCGGCATCGAAGAAGCCGTCGAGAACCACAGCCGCAAGCTTTCCGAAAGCCGCGAACGCATGGCGGCGGCCATGCAGGCCGATCTGGCGAAATTCGCCGAAAGCAGCGCCGGCATCGACGCGGCCGTCACCGACCAGGTGCAGAAGCTTGCCGAAGGCCGCAACCTGATCTCGCGCGCCCTCGAAGAGGATCTGCGCAAGGTCAACGAGTCGCGCGCCACCATCGATGCTTCGCTCGGCAGCCATCTCGAACGGCTCGAAGAGGGCCGTAACAGGCTTTCACAGGCCTTGAACGAAGACTCCGGGAAACTTGTAGAAGCCCGCACGATCATTGACGAAATGGTTGCTGGACACGTTGGCAAGCTCGCCGAAGGCCGCAGCATCCTTTCACGCGCCCTCGAGGCCGATCTCGGCAAGCTGGCGGACAGCCGCGCCAGCATCGACGGCCTGGTCGCCGGTCAGGTCGAGAAGATCGCCGAAGGTCGCGCCATTCTCGCCAAGGCGTTGGAGACCGACATTGTCGGCATCAAGGATCTCATCGAGAGCCATTCCGCCAAACTGGCGGAGGACCGCAGCCTGCTTTCGCGCTCGCTTGAAGGCGACCTGTCCGGCATCCGAGGCTTGATCGAGGACCATTCGGGCAGGCTCGCCGACGATCGCAGCCTGCTCTCGCAAACGCTCGAGGCAGACCTTGCCAAATTGGCGGAAAGCCGGTCGAGCATCGACGGGCTGGTCGCCGGTCAGGTCGAGAAGCTGGCCGAAGGCCGCGACATCCTCAAGCGCGCGCTGGAATCCGATCTCAACACGATCAAGGACGTCATATCAGGCCAGTCCGAAAAGCTGGCGGAAGACCGTGGTCAGCTCTCGAAGGCGTTGGAAACCGACCTGCAGAGCGTGAATGGCCTTATCTCTGATCACATGAACAGGCTCGCCGAGGACCGTTCAATCCTGTCGAAGGGACTCGAAGACGACCTCGCCAAACTGGCGGAAAGCCGGTCGAGCATCGATGGTCTGGTTACCGGCCAGGTCGAGAAGCTGGCCGAAGGCCGCGACATCCTCAAGCGCGCGCTGGAATCCGATCTCAATACGATCAAGGACGTCATATCAGGCCAATCCGAAAAGCTGGCGGAAGACCGTGGTCAGCTCTCCAAGGCGTTGGAAACCGACCTGCAGAATGTGAATGGCCTTATCTCCGAT
The DNA here is from genome assembly GCF_040318085.1 of Mesorhizobium sp. M1322. Taxonomy (NCBI): domain Bacteria; kingdom Pseudomonadati; phylum Pseudomonadota; class Alphaproteobacteria; order Hyphomicrobiales; family Phyllobacteriaceae; genus Mesorhizobium; species Mesorhizobium sp. M1322. The sequence continues at coordinate 9,694 of NZ_JAMYLP010000095.1, read as the reverse complement.
CACATGAACAGGCTCGCCGATGACCGTTCAATCCTGTCGAAGGCGCTCGAAGACGACCTCGCCAAACTGGCTGAAAGTCGGTCGAGCATCGATGGTCTGGTTGCCGGCCAGGTCGAGAAGCTGGCCGAAGGCCGCGACATTCTCAAGCGCGCGCTGGAATCCGATCTCAACACGATCAAGGACGTCATATCAGGCCAGTCCGAAAAGCTGGCGGAAGATCGTGGTCAACTGTCGCGAGCGTTGGAAACCGACTTGCAGAATGTGAACGGCCTTGTCTCCGATCACATGAACAGGCTCGCCGCAGATCGCTCGACCCTATCCAAGGCGCTCGAAGACGATCTCGCCAAACTGGCGGAAAGCCGGTCGAGCATCGACGGGCTGGTTGCCGGCCAGGTCGAGAAGCTGGCCGAAGGCCGCGACATTCTCAGACGCGCCCTGGAAGCAGACCTCAATACCATCAAGGGTGTCGTCGCCGGCCAGTCCCAGCAGCTGACCGACAATCGTGCAGAGTTTGCGCGGGCGCTGGAGGCCGATCTCGGCAGCGTCAACGGTCTCGTGAACAGCCACGCCGAGAAGCTCATCCAGGACCGCTCGATCCTGTCCAAGGCGCTGGAAGACGATCTCGCCAAGCTGGCGGAAAGCCGGTCGAGCATCGACGGGCTGGTTGCCGGCCAAGTCGAGAAACTGGCCGAAGGCCGCGATATCCTCAGACGCGCGCTGGAAGCAGACCTGCAGAAAATTGCAGCGAGCCGCAGCGAGGTGGACGACATCATCGCCGGGCATGTCGGCAAGCTGGCCGAAGGCCGCGACGCGCTGACCCGTGCGCTGGAAGACGATCTCTCCAAGCTCGCCGATACGCGCAAGGAAGTCGACCGTTCCCTGTCCGGCCATATCGATCAGATCGCCGCCAGAAGCACCGACATCTCGGACGCCATTGCCGCAGACGTCGAAAAGATCGAACAGGCGTTCAGCCGGCAGACCGGCATCATCGAGGAGCGCGCCGGAACCATGGAGCGCGCGCTGTCGACCGGTGTCGACAACGTCCGCAGCGTGCTCGAAAAGAGCGCCGTCTTCGTCGCGGGAGCGCTGCGTGAAAAGGTCATGGAAGTCACCAGCGCGCTGCATGAGCAGGCAGGCGCGGCGTTCAGCGACGCCGATCGCAAGATCGCCGAACGTGCCGAGCAGACCTCTGCCGCCTTGCTCGCCAGGGCGGAGGATATCGCCCGCACCTTCGAGGAGGCGGACCGCCGCCTCGCCGCACGTGCCGAAGACACGTCGAGTGCGCTCATTGCCCGCGCCGAGGATACATCGAGCGCAATCATGGCCCGTGTCGACGACACATCGAACTCCTTGCTGACGCGCGCCCAGGAAACGGCCGACCAGCTGGCCGCTCGTGCCAGCGAGATCGCCGGTACATTCGATGCGGCGGACCAGAAGCTGGTTGCCCGCGCGGTCGAAACGGCGCAGTCGCTGGCGGCACGCGCCGGCGACATTCTGCGCAATTTCGAAGGCGCCGACGAACGGCTCGGCGTGCGCATCGGCGAATCAGCCGAAGCGCTAGCAGCGCGGGCATCGGACCTTGGCCGCATTTTCGATGCCGCCGACCAGCAGCTGATCTCGCGCATCGCCGAAGGTTCGGAAGCGCTGTCGGCCCGCGCGTCCGAGATCGGCCGTATCTTCGACGAGGCGGATCACCGTCTGGTATCCCGCATCGCAGACAGCACGTCGACGATCGGAGAACATGCCGACAATATCGTCGGGGCGTTTGCCAGCACCGAGCAGCGGGTTGCCGAACGTGCGAGGCAGACCGGTCAGGAATTGGCCGTTCACGCCCGTGAAATCGAGCAGGCGCGCGCCGGCGCCGACGAGCGCCTGGCATCCAGCGCGGCGGCTGCGGCGGCTCGCGTCGAGGAGCAGGTTGCCGGCGTCGAAAACCGTCTCGTCTACACCACCGAAACGATAGGCCAGAAGCTCAACGAGCAGGTTTCGACCGCTGAGGCGCAACTTATTTCGCGCGCCAACTCGATCGCCGAAACCTTCACTGCGGTCGGCCAGCATATCGGCCAGAGCACCAACGACGCGGCGAAGACCATCGGCACCAACACCCGCGAGCTCAACACCATGCTTGCGGCACGTTCGGCCGAGATCTCGAAAATCCTCGACGAAACGGCCCGGCCTCTGGTCGAGCGCTTCGCCCAGGGCGGCTCGGAACTGCAAAAGAGCATGGAAGAGGTGACCGAACGCGCCACCGAGAAGCTGCGCAGTGAAAACGCCACCCTCGTCGATGCGCTCGCCAGCCGCACGGCCGAAACATTGTCGGCCGTCGAAGGCGCGCGCTCGACGCTCGCCGACAGTGTCGCCGACCTCATCGGCCGCATGAGCACCTCGAGCTCGCAGCTCGGTCAGTTGATCGAGCAGGCGGCGGCCAATCTCGGCCAGGTCGACGAACGCCTGACCGGCAGCACGCAAAGCTTTGCCGCGACGACGGAAAAAGCCGCTCAGACCTTCGCCAGCTCGGCACGCCTGGTCGATTCGAACACGACACGGCTTACCGAGCTGTCATCCGCGACCTTGCGCGAGGTTGCCTCGATCGCCACGAAGTTCGACGAGCACAGCCGATTGCTGTCCAGTGCTTCGGACCTGTTGAGCTCGGCCCAGAGCAACCTCGAACACACGCTGGAAAGGCAATCGTCGCTGGAGGACCTCGCCGTCGGCCTGGTCAAGAAGTCGGAGGATCTCGAAAAGGTCATGCGCTCGTTCGAGGATCTGGTCGGCCAGACGTTGCAGAACGCCGAAGGCAAGACGCTGGAGTCGGCGGACAAGATTCGAACCGCCATTGCCGACGTCGTCGATTCGGCAACGAAGCGCTTCGCCGACGCGACCGAGGAGATGCGGCGCACCGCCGGCTCGATCAAGAGCGAGCTCGACCTCACCCGAGCCGAGCTCAAGAAGGGCGTCATCGAGATGCCGGAAGAGGCAAAGGAATCGACCACGGCCATCCGCCGCGCCGTTTCCGAGCAGATCAACGCGCTGAAGGAACTATCTGAAATCGTTGCGAAATCGGGCCGCAGCACCGACTCCTCGGAGCCGCGCAACCTGCGTCCGGCACCGCAAGCGCCTGCCGCGCGCGCCACTGAACCGCTGCGCCGTCCTCCGGCCCAGCAACCCGAACCTCGTGCCCCGCAGGCGCCCGCGGGTGACACCGCACTGCGCGGCGCGCTCGACCTGGAACTCCCGGCTGAGACGGCGCCGCGCCAGCGCGACCCCAATGGCCGTACGCCGCAGGGCGGCTGGGTGCGCGATCTCTTGACCGGGGCATCGCGCGAAGAGGGCGCCAAGCCCGCGGCACCTTCGGAAGCGCCACGCTCGGCACCTGCCCAGCGCTCGCCGCTTCACGTCGTGGAGTCGCTCAACTCGCTTTCCGTCGACATCGCCCGCGCCATCGATCACGACGCCTCGATCGAGCTTTGGAACCGCTACCGACGCGGCGAGCGTGACGTGTTCACGCGGCGTCTCTACACCCTGAAGGGCCAGCAGACTTTCGACGAGATTCGCCGCAAATATCAGATGGAGGCGGAATTCCGTGCCGCCGTCGACCGTTACTGTGACGATTTCGAAAAGCTGCTCAAGGATGTGTCGCGCAACGACCGCGACAACATGATGGCGCAGACCTACCTGACGTCGGACACCGGCAAGGTCTATACGATGCTTGCCCACGCCAGCGGCCGCCTGCATTGATCGGACGATAGGGACCAAAAAGGCGGGAAATTTTCCCGCCTTTTCATGCCGTCTTCGGATGATGCTCTATTGATTGATCTCCGGTTCGACGAGCCTTGCCAGGTTTCGCAGCGACTCCTGCCAACCGAGATAACAAGCCTCAGCTGGAATCACGTCCGGCACGCCTGCCTGCGTGATATCCAGCTCCGTGCCGACTGATACTTTCTTCAGTATCACCGTCACCTGCATTTCGCCGGGCAAGTTAGGATCGTCGAACTTGTCCGTATAGCGCAGGCGTTCGCCCGGAACGAGCTCAACATATTCGCCGCCAAACGCGTGGCTTTTGTCCGTTGTGAAGTTGCGGAACGACATTTTGAATGTGCCGCCGACTTTGGATTCCAGATGATAAACCGTGCAGGTAAAGCCGTTGGGCGGTAGCCATTTCGCGAGCGCGTCCGCCTCAAGAAAAGCGCGGTAGACTTTTTCTGGGCTGGTTGCCAGGACGCGGTGCAGGCGTACGGTACTGGGCATATCATTTATCCTTGTGGGTTGGAGTGTCGGCCCAAGGACGAACCGGTCTTGACCAATCCGACACAAGTTCTGAGTTTTTTGATCCTAAGCTGCGCCCGGCGGCCTTGGCTGTGTCAGATCACCGAATCGGTCCAGCGAACGATGTCCTTGGCGGCATCGCCGAACGCAATGTCGAGCGCGCTGACATAGGCCTGGTTGCCGCTGCCCGAGACGGGCGCGGTCGCGGTGAAGCTCTTCGAGGCGCGCACCTCGCCATTGCGGTCGTTCAGTATCCGCACGAACAGCTCGACCTCGGCATGTTCGCCGCCGTCAACCCGGACTTCGAAGGAACGGACCTCGACGATCACCTGATAGTCGATCGCCAGCCCCTCGCCCGGCTTGCCGACACCGGCGAAGCTGCCCGAGCGCTGGAATGTCTCGGCCAGCCGCGCCTGCACGATCAGCGGCAGCCGGTCGGCCCATTGCGCGCCCTTGAGGTACTGGATCGAACGCACGGACGGCTTAATGACGATGTTCTGGCTGTCCAGCGCCTTCAGCGCGGACGGTTGGGCAATGAGGATCTGGCGGCGGCTGCGGCCGCGCGCATCGAGCGGCGGCGCCGACAATTCGAATGTGTCCAGGGGTGCCGGCCCGCCGCCCGGCAAAAACGCGCAACCGGCTAGCGAAAGCGTAAGCAGTGCCACACCCACTTTGAGCCCGCCCGATTTGACCCCGCCCAATTTAAGCACCACCGACTTCACACGCGATCCCCGTTGTCCCCGAATCGTATGAGCAAATCGCATCCGCAGCGCGCTTGCCCGCTGTTCTTGGGGCCGGCGAAAGCCGAAGTCAACGCCGCACCCGGCCGTCGAACTGCCGAACCTCGCCTTCCCCGCCTGACAGTATCCGCTGCGGATTGCGGCTTAGATCCGTTACCGCCTCTTCGATGCGGGTGATCGAACGGCGGCTGTCCTGGACTAGCGCTTCGACGTTCTGCAGGCCCTGGCCGGAGAATCGCGCCAAGTTGTCGGTGATGGTGCCAAGGCGGGCGTTCAGCGTGTCGGCAACCTGCTTGAAGGACTTCAGCGTGTTCCTGGCATCGGCAATCATGCCGTCGGCCTGGCCTGAGCCGAGCAATGTGTCGACCTTGGCAAGGATGCCGTCGACGCGCACCGAAGCGTCGTTGAGGCGTTCCGCGAGCTGCTGCGCGTCCTTGATCGTCTGGTCGATATCGTCGGCCCGGTTGGCGAATTTGTTCGTTACCTTGGCGATGTCGGCAGCAGCCTCGTTGGCGTTTTCGCTGGCTTTCTGGATGTTGGCCAGCGCGGTGCGAACCTGTGCCGGGTCGATGCCGTCGAGAACGCCGTCGACTTTGGCTAGCGTGCCTTGCGTCTTTTGGGCGAAATCATTGATCGAACCGACCGCGGTGTCGACATTCCTGACGACAGTGTCGAACTGCTTGCTGGTTTCCTTGAGGTTCGTGATCACCGCATCGACGTTGGCGACGATGCTCTTGATCTGGTCCTTGTCGACGGCGTTGAGCAGTCCTTCCGCCGCCTTCAGCGTGCCGTCGAGCTTGCCCGAGACGCCCCTCAACTCGTCCGACAGCGAACTGACGCTGGCGAGGAATTTGTCGATGCCGTCGGAGTTCTTGGCCAGCGCGTCGGAGAAGGTCTGCACATTGTTGACGGTCTGCGTCAGCGGCCCGCGAACGTCCCTGGTGAAGCCTTCGAGCTGCGAGAGAACCGTATCGGCGCGGGTGAAGATGTTTTGCGCCGTCTGCAACAGGTTGGTGACCGCCGACGGGTTGGCGACGATCTCGGCGACGCGGCCCTCCGCCTCCGCCTGATCGAGAAGGTTCACTTCTTTGGGGTCGGCGCCCTTGAGTTCGATATTGGCCTGACCGGTGAGGCCGGCAAGGCCGATATCGGCCTGCGTCGATTTGGTGATCGGCGTCGTGCGGTCTATTTCGGCGTCTGCTATGGCGGCGGTCGGATTGGCGAGGTCGATATAGACGCGCTTGACATCCCCAACCCTGACGCCGTTGAACAGCACGAAACTGCCGCGGCCGAGGCCGGAAGCCGATCCCGGAATGCGCACCCGCAGCATCGCCATCTCACCCCTGTCGCCGATCGCGGCCGTCCAATAGACGAACGCGAATGCTGCCAGGATCGCGGCTAGCGTGAAAATGCCGACAATGACGTAGTTGGCTCTGGTTTCCATTTACCCACTTATGGCTATGCGCGGGCCGCAAGATCAAGTTGCCGCGCACGTTTTCCGCGAAAATAGGATTTCACCCAGGGTTCCTCGCTTTTGAGCATGTCGTCGATCGTGCCTTCGACCAGCACCTTCCTGTTGCCGAGCACGGCCACCCGATCACAAGCAGTGAACAGCGTGTCGAGATCGTGCGTGACCATGTACACGGTCAGATCCATGGTATCGCGCAGCTTGACGACCAGTTCGTCGAACTCAGCCGCGCTGATCGGATCGAGGCCGGATGTCGGCTCGTCCAGGAACACGATGTCGGGGTCGAGCGCCAGTGCGCGCGCCAGCGCCGCACGCTTGATCATGCCGCCGGAAAGCTCGGACGGGAATTTCTGCGCCGCATCCGGCGGCAACCCGACCAGTTCGACCTTGAGCATCGCCAGCTCGTCCATCAGCTTTCTCGGCAGGTCGAGATATTCGCGCATCGGCACCTGCACGTTTTCGAGAACCGTGAGCGCCGAAAACAGCGCGCCGTGCTGAAAGAGGACGCCAAGGCGCATGTCGATGCGAAGACGCTCCCTCTCGTTCGCCTTTTCGACATCGACCCCGAACAGCTTGATCGTTCCCGACTGCTTGTGGACCAGGCCGAGGATGGTGCGCAGGAGAACCGACTTGCCGGCACCGGAGGCGCCGACAAAGCCGAGGATCTCGCCGCGCCTGATATCGAGCGACAATCTGTCGAGAATGACCTTGTCGCCGAAGGACACGGTGATGTCGTGCGCGGAAAGCACGATCTCGTCTTCGTCGGCCCCGTCCGCAACCCCAGTCGCCTTTGTGCTGTCCTGCGTCGCCATGTCAGAACTCGATCGCCGCGTAGAACATGGCGAAAAGCCCATCGAGGATGATGACCACGAAGATCGCCTTCACCACCGAAGCGGTCACGTGTTGTCCCAGCGATTCGGCGCTGCCGCCAACCTTCATGCCTTCGACCGAGGCAATCGTGCCGATGATCATGGCCATGAACGGCGCCTTGATCAGCCCGGCAAAGATGGTGCTGAGATCGATGGCAACGCGCAGCCGGTCGATGAACGCCGCCGGTGCGATGTCGGAGTAGAGCCATGCGGCCAGGATGCCGCCGCCAAGTGCGGCGAAATTGGCGATGATCGTCAGGCAAGGCAGTGCGATCACCAGCGCGACCAGCCGCGGAAACACCAGCACGCCGATCGGATTGAGCCCGATGACCTTCAGCGCGTCGACCTCCTCGCGCATTTTCATCGAGCCGATTTCAGCCGTAATGGCGCTGCCCGAACGGCCGGCGATCATGATCGCGGTCATCAGCACGCCGAGCTCGCGCAGGATCAGCACGCCGACCAGGTCGACGACGAAGATATCGGCGCCGAAATAGCTGAGCTGATAGGCGCCTTGCTGGGCGACGATTGCCCCGACGATGGCCGACATCAGCACGACCACCGGGATGGCGCCGACGCCCATGCGGTCGATCTGGTTGAAGATCGCCGCTGGATTGACCGCATGGCCGCGGCCCAGCTTCATCTGCGCGCCGCGGATCGTGGCGCCCAGTATGTTCATCGCGGCCAGGAAATCGTCGCGCATTTCATAGACACGCCGGCCAACCGCCTCTAGCCCGCGAATAATGATGTTGGGCGGCTTTGTGCCGCCGGAATCGGGTTCGCGCCGGACCGCGTCGCCAACGGCGCCGAGCAGGATCGAGGCAATCTCGCTTTGGCCTTGCAGCCTGATCTCGACGCCTTTCTTTTCGAAGGCGCTGACCAGGCGGTCGATCAGCCAGGCTCCGGCGGTATCCATCTTCTCGATATGCGAAAGGTCGAGCGCCAGCGTCTGGAAACCGCTGCGCTTCTCGATCTTGCGCATCTCGGCGTCGACCAGCGTCACGGTGCGCGTCGTCCAGTTTCCGGAGAAGGCGCAGCCGAGAACGCCGCCCTCCTCACCGACCGCGACGCGCGGCTGGTGGTCGGCCTCCTTGGCGGTCGTGCCGCTTGCGTGGCGTTTGCGGATGGTCAACATGGCGTCCTGTTTAACCTGACGGGCCAATCTGTTTACCCTGACAGAAACCACCTGTCGATTTGCCGACAAGCTTGTTGTCGCACAGCCGGAGCAGAAAAATATGGCGCGTGTCATTTCGGTCGAGTCGGAGTGCTTTCCCATCGCCGGGACCTTCACCATTTCGCGCGGCTCCAAGACCGAGGCCGAGATGATCACAGTGACGATCCGCGAGGACGGCCAGAGCGGGCGCGGCGAATGCGTCCCCTACAAACGCTATGGCGAAACCATGGACGGTGTTCGCGATGCGATCGAAGCGATGCGGGAGCAGATTGCGGGTGGCATCAGCCGGGCCGCGCTGCTCGACGCCATGCCGGCGGGCGCGGCGCGCAATGCCATCGACTGTGCGCTATGGGACCTGGAAGCGAAGATCACAGGCCAGCCGGTCGCATCCAGCATCTGCGCGGCTCCGCCGAGGGCGCTCGAGACGGCCTACACGCTGTCGCTCAGTGAGCCCGAAGCGATGGCAGCCCAGGTCCGCGCCAACGCCCTGCGCCCGTTGCTCAAGGTCAAGATCGGCGGCGACAACGATATGGCCCGTATCCGCGCGGTTAGAGAGGCGGCACCGGCGAGCCGAATCATCCTGGACGCCAATGAGGGCTGGAGCGACGACAACATCGTTGCAAACCTCGCTTTTGCCGCCGAGTACGGCATCGCGCTGATCGAACAGCCGCTGCCGGCGGGCCGTGACGGCATTCTTCGCCACATCGCGCATCCGGTGCCGATCTGCGCCGATGAAAGCGTGCATGAGGCAGACGGCCTTGCCTCGCTTGTCGGCCTTTACGATGCCGTCAACATCAAGCTCGACAAGTCGGGCGGCTTGACCGCTGCCCTCATCCTTCGCGATCGCGCCCGCGAACTGGGCTTTGGCGTCATGGTCGGCTGCATGGTCGGCACGTCATTAGCCATGGCGCCGGCCGTGCTCTTGGCCCAGGATGCCGATTTCGTCGATCTCGACGGTCCGCTGCTGCTGGCCCGCGACCGTGTTCCCGGTCTCGTCTACCAGGGTTCGCTGGTGTCACCGCCTGATACGGCGCTGTGGGGCTGAACGCGCCGCAAGTCCAATCAACGCAAGGCCGATAAGGGCGATCGGGATCATGGCAAAAAAGCCGTCCACGCCGAAGCGGTCATACAGAGGGCCGGACATCAGCGTCACCACAGCCGTGAAAAAGCCGTTGGAGAA
>NZ_JAMYLP010000094.1:0-21475 GCF_040318085.1 Mesorhizobium sp. M1322 | reverse complement strand
CCCGCCGTGCCCGGTTGCCGCGCTGCCCGGGGGGCAGGCGGGGGGCCGGCGGCGCCGGCCACGGCCAGGCGATGGGCCTCGGCATGGGCGTCTATGGCGAAGGCAAAAGCTATCTTTCGCTCGGCTCGGGCGTCGTCAGCGGCTGTTATTCCCGTGGGATCACGACGTCAGACGCGTTTCGAACGTTGGTCTCGCCGACCGGCTCGGGCTTCATGCTGGAGACCGTGCTGCGCTCGGGCATGCAGCTGGTCGACTGGATCGTTCGCACGACCGGCTCGCCGTCGGCCGCAGCGCTGGAGAAAGCGGCGGTCGACGTTTCCGCCGGCAGCGAGGGCCTGCTTGTCATGCCGTATTGGGCCGGTGTCATGAGCCCCTACTGGGACGGCGCGGCGAGAGGCGCCATTGTCGGTCTGTCGTTGGACCATGAGCCGAAGCACCTTTTTCGAGCGGTTCTGGAAGGCATCGCCTTCGAGCAGGCCATCGCCAGCGAGGCAATGGAAACTCAAGCCGGCGGCAAACCGGCAGTGATGATAGCCGCCGGCGGCGGCACCAACTGCGCCCTGCTGATGCGGATCATGGCAAGCGTGCTCGAGCGGCGGCTCTCCGTCTCGCCGGTCAACGAAGCCGCAGCGCTCGGCGCCGCCATGCTGGCGGCTTCCGCCATCGGATGGTTTGCCTCGCCCGAAACGGCGGCCGAGGCGATGGCCGCGCCGCCGACCAGGCATGTCGAGCCGGTCGACGGGCTGGTCTCCGGTTATCGCGCGCGCAGGGCGATCTACCGCGACCTCTATCGGGCAACGCGCGACATCCACGTTCGGCTTGGTGATGTCGGTCAAGTTTAGAGATTTGACAGGTCGGAGACCTTTCAGACTTGAGATGTCGGCGGGACAGCACCCCCCTCTGTCCTGCCGGACATCTCCCCCTCAAGTGGGGAGATTGGACTTCATCCCGGCTTTCGCCAACCACCAATGTTGCAAGAATAAGCGGAGCGCCGAAGCTGCCAATCTCCCCCCTTGAGGGGGAGATGTCCGGCAGGACAGAGGGGGGTCCTCGGCATAAGGGTTCAAGCCTTAGCGGTTGAGCAGGCCCTTGGCGGCATCTTCGTCGGTGATCAGAACCGATACCTTGGTGTTGGCGAGCGCCGCCCGCATGATGGCGATTTTTTCCTGCCCTCCCGAGACCAGGATGATGGCCGGGATGTCCGACAGGTCCTGCAGCGGATAAGCGCAGACCCGGCGGTTGACCTCATGGTCGACGAGCCGGCCCTCGGCGTCGATGAAATGGCATAAAATATCACCAACTGCGCCGGCCGCCTGCAATTCCTCGAGTTCGCTGGGCTTGATGAAGCCGTAATTGGCGATCGGGCTGTCATTGGAAAACGATCCGACGCTGAGCACGGCGATGTTTGCCCGGCGCGCGCGGAAGACAACGTCCTGAACGCTGCGCTGGCTCATGAAAGCTTCGCGCTGCTCCGGCCTGTCGGCATAGACCGGCACCGGCAGCAGAAAGCACTCGGCGCCGATCTTTTCGGCGAATTCCCAGGCGCTCTCGGTCGGGTTGAGCGGCTGGGCATGGGTGAGGCCGCCCAGCATGGAAACCACCGTCGTCCTGGCGATCGGCCGCCGCGGCAATTCATTGATGGCGAATTTCAGCGTGCGCCCCCAGCCCAGTGCGATGACATCGCCGGCATTCACATTGTCGGCCAGATAGGCGCCCGCGGCATGGCCGATCATCAGCGGCGCATTGCTTCGGTCAGCCGCCGACGGCACCACAATGGCCTGGCTGAGCCCGAAAAGCTGCTTCAGAGCCTCTTCCAGCACCAAGCATTCGACGACGCTGTCGCGGATGCGGAACTGGACGACGCCCTCCTCACGCGCGGCGGACAGGATGCGATGCACCTTGATGCGACCGATCCCGAGGATCTCCGAAATCCTCTCTTGCGTCAGCCCCTCAACATAATAGTGCCACGCGGCACGGGCCTTCAGCTCGGCATCCGGGAAGCGCGAGGCCTTGTCATTCTCCGTCATCGCCATCTTTTTGCCCTCCCGTGGTCGTCCGAATCCTTAAATGCCATTCAAATGGCGTATCCGACCAAGCGCCACGAAATCGTTCTGCGGCGCCCAGGATTCAAGATTTAAGACATCGACAGGATACCGTCTACAACGCGAGATGAAAGCCAAAATGATCAACATTTACTTTGTCTTGACCGTCCTGCCCTGCTCAAGCAGCCGAGACGAAGTCGCAGGGATGAGAGCGGATCTGAAACGCGGGATTTCAAGCCCTTTCGTAAGGCAAACCGGCTGGCGGCGCAAACCGGCTTGGAATGATGCGGCGGGCCTTGACAATTTTCCGACGAACAGTTTAGCTGAACAAAATTGCATATCAAAGATAAATTGTTCACAGGGAGGTGCCTGGTGAGCAAAAGTGAGCCGACGACGCATCGCCGGATCGCTGACGGAGGAGACAAAATGGCTCTGAGCAACGGTGCAAGCGAGTTGAAGGCAGGCCCAGGTGCGCAGGCCGCGGCGGGCGCGAAGCTTTCGGTCCTGTTCGCCGGGACCATGGGACCGCTGATCGGGCTGGTGCTGCTGTGCCTTGCGCTGTCGCTGACCACCGACACGTTCTTGACCGTCCGCAACATCCTCAACGTGCTCGACCAGGTCACCGTGCTCGGCATCATGGCGATCGGCATGACGCTGGTCATCCTGATCGGCGGCATCGACCTGTCGGTCGGCTCCGTGCTGGCTCTCGCCGCCATGGTGATGGGGTTCGTCGCCCATCCCGACCATCTCAATCTCGGCATGCCCGCCGGCATCGTCACAGCGCTTGTCGTTGCTGGACTTTGCGGGCTGGTTTCAGGCCTGCTTGTGACCGTCACCAAGCTGCCGCCCTTCATCGCCACGCTGGCCATGATGTCGGTGGCCCGCGGTCTCGCCAACATGATCACCGACGGCTCGCAGATCATCGGCTTCCCCGACTGGTTCACGAGCCTGTCGATCATCCGCCATTTTGGCTTCCTGTCGGTCACCGTCGGCTTGATGATCGTTCTGGCGATCATCTTCGCAATCTTCCTCAACTATCGCGCGACCGGTCGCAGCCTCTACGCGATCGGCGGCAGCGCCGAAGTCGCCAGGCTGTCCGGCATACCGGTCAAATCGCTGACCAACTGGGTCTATGCGATCTGCGGCGTGCTGGCCGGGCTTGCCGGCATCGTGCTTGCGGCACGGCTCGATTCCGTCCAGCCGAGCTCCGGCTTCGGCTACGAACTGGACACGATCGCGGCGGTGGTGATCGGCGGCGCCAGCCTGTCGGGCGGCGTCGGCTCGATCGGCGGCACCGCCATCGGCGTGCTCATCATCGGCGTGCTGCGCAACGGGCTGAACCTGCTCGGCGTGTCGCCCTTCATCCAGCAGGTGGTGATCGGCGTGGTGATCGCGCTGGCGGTGGCCACGGATACGTGGCGGCGCAGAACGCAATGAAGAATTCGCCCGGATGTCCGGGCGAAAACGGATCGGTTGATCCGAACTGGGAGTTGTTCGGCCAAGGGCGCCGTGATGCGCCGGCGGAACAGATTGAACATCAACGGAGGAAACACATGCTGACCAAACGTTCATTGCTGCTTGCTGCCGCGGCCGTCATTCCGCTGCTCGGACTGTCCGAGATGGCGTCGGCCAAGGAGGCCAAGAAGCTTGGCCTTGCCGTCGCCAACCTGCAGGCCGATTTCTTCAACCAGATCAAGCAGTCCGTCGAAGCCTACGGCAAGGAAAAGGGCATCGAAATCGTCACCGTCGACGCCAAAGGCGATTCGGCGACCCAGGTCAGCCAGGTGCAGGACCTGATCACGCAGAACATCGATGCGCTGATCTACATCCCGGCCGGCGCCACCGCCGCCACCGTGCCGACCAAGACGGCCAAGGCCGCCGGCATCCCGGTCATTAATGTCGACCGCAACGCCGAGGGCGCACCCGGCGACACCTTCATCGCCACCAACAGCGTGGCATCGGCCAAGGCGGTGTGCGACTACATCGCCAAGCAGGCCGGCGGCAAAGGCGAGCTGATCATCATCCATGGCCAGAAAGGCACGACGCCCGAGGTCGACCGGTCGAAGGGCTGCGGCGAAGCGCTGAGCGCCTATCCCGACATCAAGGTGGTCGGCGAGCTATGGAGCGAAGGCTGGCATCAGGACGAAGGCTTCAAGCTGACGCAGGACCTGCTGCAGTCACATCCCGACGTGTCGATCATCATCGGCCAGGCTGATGCGCTGGCGCTCGGTGCCGCGCAGGCGGTCAAGGTCGCCAATCCCGGCCACAAGGTCTGGCTTGCCGGCTTCGACGGCGACGTGGCGGCGCTCAAGGCACTGAAGGGCGGCGTCTTCGACGTAACCGCGACGCAGCAGACACAAGGCATGGGCCGGCTTGCCGTCGACGCGGCGATCAAGCTGGTGGCCGGCGAAACCGTTGCCGCAGAACAGCTGCAGGACGCGACGCTGACCACCAAGGACAATGTCGATCAATTCATCGCCAAGCATCCCTGACAATCGGTAACGGAACGATGTCCTTGGATCCCAGCCATACGCAGACCCCACATCTCGGGCTCTTCGTCAGCGGCCTCTGCAAGAGTTACGGACCGGTCCAGGTCCTGGCCGATGCGAGCTTCGAGGTGCGGGGGGGAGAGGTCGTGGCGCTGCTTGGAGAAAATGGCGCGGGCAAGTCCACCGTTTCGAACATTATCGCCGGGTCGACCAAACCCGATGCCGGCACCATCACATGGCGGGGGAAGCCCTATTCCCCTGCCTCTCCCGCCGCCGCCATCGACGCAGGTGTCGGCATGATCCACCAGGAACTGAAGCTGCTGCCGGATCTGTCGGTCGCCGAGAACGTCTATGTCGGGCGCCTGCCGATGCGCGGCGGCCGCATCGACCGCGCAGCCATGAATGCGCGGGCATCGGCCCAACTCAAGCGCCTCGGCCTCGATGTCTCGCCGGAGCGCAAGGTGCGCACGCTGCGCATCGCCGCCCAGCAGCAGGTCGAGATCGCCAAGGCACTGACGCTAAATGCCGAGCTTCTGATTTTCGACGAACCGACAGCAGCACTTGGCAGCGAGGAAACGGAACTGCTGTTCCAGCAGATCCGCAAGCTCAAGGCGGAAGGCATGTCCTTCATCTATATCAGCCACCGGCTGGACGAGATCGCTGAGATCGCCGACCGCGTCGTGGTGATGCGCGACGGGCGCATCGTCGCCCGGCACGAGCGCGCCGACATTCCGGTACGCGCGATAGTCGAGCAGATGGTCGGCCGCAGCGTCGAGCGGATGTTCCCGCCGCTCTCGGAACCGGGCAGCGAGATGTTGCTCGAAGTCGAGAACCTGTCCTCGCCGGAACGCAGCTTTCAGAATGTCAGCTTCTCGGTGCGGACCGGCGAAATCCTTGGCATCGCCGGGCTGATCGGCGCCGGCCGCACGGAACTGGTGCGGGCGATCGCCGGTGCCGATCCGATTTCATCGGGGTCGGTGCGTGTCGCCGGCAAACCGGTGCACCTCAATGGCCCGGCGGCGGCGATCAAGGCCGGCGTCGTGCTGGTGCCGGAAGACCGCAAGGCGCAAGGCGTGGTGCTCGACCAGACCATCGGCGAGAATCTGGCGATCGGCAATTTCGACCATGTCGCGCCGAATGGCTGGGTGTTTCCGAAGGCGGTGCAGAAATTCGCCGAGGCCGGCATAAGCCGGCTCGGCGTCAAGGGCCGGCCTAACCAGGCGATCAGCAAGCTCTCCGGCGGCAACCAGCAGAAGGTGATTATCGCCAAATGGATTTCGCGGCCGCCCAAGGTGTTCATCCTGGACGAGCCGACACGCGGCATCGATGTCGGCGCCCGCGCCGCGATCTACGATGTCATCGCCGACCTCGCCCGCTCCGGAATGGCGGTGGTGGTGGTGAGCTCCGATCTCGAGGAAGTGCTCGGCCTGTCGCATCGCGTGCTGGTGCTGAGCCGGGGCCGCCAGCGCGGCATTCTCGACCGCAGCGAGGCGAGCAACGTCGCCGTCATGGAGCTCGCCACAAGCTGAGGACGGCGTAAGGATCGGAACAAAGCGCAGCAGGTGATATCCTCCCAAGCACCGGACCGCGCGGGGCGCCAGCTAAGACTGGCGCCCCTTCATTCCTAGGCAGCACCGGCGGCTCAACAGGAAACATTTCGATGAAACTATTCGATCTTCATGGGGACGTTGCCATCGTCACCGGCGCCGGCAGCGGCATCGGGCAAGCAATCGCCATCGGCCTGGCCGAGGCCGGCGCCGATATCGCCTGTTTCGGCCATGCCTCGAAAGGCGGGCTGGACGAGACGGCGAACAGGATCTCGGAGCTTGGCCGCAAGGCACTGGTGCTGACCGGCACGGTGACTTCAGAGGCCGATCTGGCAGCGGCGGTCGAGCGCACGGAAGCCGAACTGGGCGCGCTGACCATCGCCGTCAACAATGCCGGCGTCGCCTCGGCCGAGCCGGCCGAGACGCTGTCGCTGGAGAAATGGCAGAAACTCTACGACGTCAATGTCAGCGGGGTGTTCCTGTCGTGCCAGGCCGAAGCGCGCGCAATGCTGACGCGGCGCAAGGGCTCGATCATCAACATCGCGTCGATGTCGGGCTCGATCGTCAATCGCGGCCTGACCCAGGCGCATTACAATTCGTCGAAGGCTGCCGTCATCCATATGTCTAGGAGTCTCGCCATGGAATGGGCCGATCGCGGCCTGCGCGTCAACGTCGTCAGCCCCGGCTACACGCTGACGCCGATGAACAAGCGGCCGGAGGTCGCCGACCAGGTCAGGATCTTCGAGCGGGATACGCCGATGGGGCGCATGGCGGCGCCCGAAGAGATGGTCGGCCCGACCGTGTTCCTGGCCAGCCGCGCCTCGAGTTTCGTCACCGGCATCGACCTGATCGTCGATGGCGGCTTTGTCTGCTGGTAGGAGAACAGGAAAGTGCAGAAACGGTTCGAGGGAAAGACGGCGGTCATCACCGGCGCCAGCGGCGGCATTGGCGCGGCCATGGCCAGGCGCTTTGCGGCGGAAGGTGCGGCCGTCGTCGTCAGCGCCATTGACACGCGCGTCGACGAAGTCGCCGCCGGACTGAAGGCGGAAGGCGCCAAGGTCGCATCGCTCCGCATGGATGTGACCAAGAAGGACGAGGTCGCCGCCCTCTACGATCTGGCCGAACAGCAGTTCGGCCGCGTCGACATCTCCGTGCAGAATGCCGGCGTCATCACCATCGCCAGGATCGAGGCGATGACCGAGGCCGAATGGGACAAGGTGATGGCGGTCAACACCAAGGGCGTGTTCCTGTGCTGCCAGGAGGCGATCGCGCGCATCCGCAAGCATGGCGACGGCGGCCGGCTGATCAACACCGCCTCCGGCCAGGCGCGGCAGGGCTTCATCTATACGCCGCACTACGCCGCCTCGAAATTCGGCGTCGTCGGCATCACCCAGAGCCTCGCCAAGGAGGTGGCCAAAGAGAAGATTACCGTCAACGCGATCTGTCCCGGCATCATCGACACCGACATGTGGGCCTACAATGACGCGGTATGGGGCAGACTGATGGGCGACTACAAGCCCGGCGAGCTGATGGCCGAATGGGTGAAGAATATCCCGATGGGCCGCGCCGGCAGCGGCGAGGATGTTTCCGGCCTGGTCAGCTTTCTGGCCAGCAACGATGCAGCCTACATCACCGGCCAGACGATCAATGTCGACGGCGGCCTGATCATGTCGTGAGCAACGGGGCAGGTTCACGCGTCAATCTGCTGATATAATCGGCAGGCGGCGAAACTGCAGCCGAATTGCGCGATTCGCGCCGCGTTAGTCGTTGCGCGACATGAACGTTGGTATATATAATTTCATCCCATGAAAATGGCTTCGGCGACTGCCGGCAGCCGACATCATGGGACCTTGATGGCTCGCAAGCTTGAGGGCGCCGCAAGACCGGCGATCGATCTGCGGATCACTGCTTCGGCAGCACGGCAGCCATGACGCGATCCCGTCCCGCACGACATCTTCATCAAATTGGGTATCATTCCGTGTGCGCCTACTTAGCGCCGACAGCAATTTGGTGCCAATGGACTTGCGCAACGACCAGTTTTTCCAACACAATCAAAAGACGCAAAAAAGGGAACGATAACTTCCACCAGAGCTTGACAGGAGAACAAGCATGTCACTGCGGAGTATGATTTCAAGATTATCAATGGGAGCCTTAACACTTGCCGCGGCAAGTGCAGTCACGCCTTCGGCCCATGCTGCGGCGCCGGAATCCAACGACCCGATCAAGATCGCGCTGTTCGACTGGACCAGTGTCAATCTGAACGCAAAGATCCTCGGCGGCATTCTTGAAAAACTTGGATACACGGTCGAGTACCCGACCGCCGACTATCTCTCCAGCCTGACCACCGGACTTACCAATGGCGACCTCTCTGTCGCCATGGAATTCTGGGATACGACGGCCGGCGAAGCCATGAAAGCCTCCGACGCGACCGGGCAGACCGAACGCCTCGGCGCGCTCGGGCCCAAGGCCAAGGAAGAATGGTGGTATCCCGAATATATGAAGGAGAAATGCCCGGGCCTGCCGAACTGGGAAGCGCTGAAGGACCCGAAATGCGCCGAGGCCTTCTCGACGGCGGAAACAGCGCCGAACGGCCGCTACCTAGGTGGTCCCGTGACATGGGAAGGTTTTGACGACGAGCGTGCTGCGGCGCTGAAACTGCCCTTCACCGTCATCCATGCCGGCACCGATGCGGCGATGTTCGCCGAACTGGATTCAGCCTATCAGCGCAAGGCGCCGATCATGCTGTGGGTCTATTCGCCGCATTGGGCGCCAGCCAAATACAAGGGCGAATGGGTCGAATTCCCCGACCATACGCCGGAGTGCTACAACGACCCGAAATGGGGCGGGAACCCTGAAGCGAAATATGACTGCGGCAAGCCGCATGGCGAGATCTGGAAATACTCCTGGGCCGGCATGAAGGACAAATGGCCGGTCGCCTACAAGGTCGCGAAGAACTACACGGTCGACACCGACGAGCTCAACAAGATGAGCGGCGAGATCGATCTCGAAGGCAAGACGCCGGAAGACGTCGCCGCCGCCTGGATCGCCGCCCACGAAGCCGACTGGAAAGCCTGGGCCGAGTGATCGTTCCAACTGGAAAACTGCGAGACCCGGTCATTCATGACCGGGTCTCTATCCCATATTCCAGAAGGACGACTGCATGGCCGATACGACTGAACAGGTGCCACAAGCGGCAGGCACGCCAAAGGATGCCCGCCCGATAAAACTTGCCTGCTACAATGTCTGGAAGCTGTTCGGGGCGAACGCAGCCAATTTCATCCGCCAGCGCGACGGCAAGGCCAGCATGGCGGACGTCGCCGCGGCCGGGCTGGTCGGCGCGGTGCGCGCCGTCGACCTCGAAATCCGCCAGGGCGAGATCTTCATCATCATGGGGCTTTCGGGGTCAGGCAAGTCGACGCTGGTGCGCTGCATGTCGCGGCTGGTCGAGCCGACGCATGGTAAGGTCGAGTTCGAGGGCAAGGATCTCCTGAAAATCTCCGACGCCGCTCTGATCGAGCTGCGGCGCCACCGCATGGGCATGGTGTTCCAGAATTTTGCCCTGCTGCCGCATCTGAATGTGCTGGAGAACATCGCCTTTCCCTTGGGCATCCAGGGACAGGACCGGCCGACGCGCGAGAAGCGCGCGCGGGAAGTGATCGAGCTTGTCGGCTTGCGCGGCCGCGAGCATTTCTACCCGCGCGAGCTTTCCGGTGGCCAGCAGCAGCGGGTCGGCATCGCCCGCAGCCTCGCCACCAAGCCGGAGATCTGGTTTCTCGACGAGCCGTTCTCGGCGCTCGATCCGCTGATCCGCCGCGAGATGCAGGATGAGCTGATGCGGCTGCAGACCATGCTGCACAAGACCATCGTTTTCATCACCCATGATTTCGACGAGGCCATCCGACTGGCCGACCGCATCGCCATCATGAAGGACGGCGAGGTCATCCAGATCGGCACCCCGGAAGAGCTGGTCGTCAATCCGGCGACCGACTATGTCGCCGAATTCACCCGCGACGTCGACCGCGCCAAGGTAATCTCGGCGCGAAGCCTGATGCGCGCCTGCGACGGCACCGAACATGGCGGCGTGGTCGCGCCGGATGCCAAGATATCAAGTTTTTCGGCAAGCATCGTCTCGGCCGGCAAGCCGTTCGCGGTGGTCAACGGCACCGGCAAGCCGATCGGCGAGGTCACGCCGCAAGCCGTGATCGATCTCCTGGCCGGCATCGAACGTCCCAGGGCCGGCGCATGACAGTGACGGCAAGCACCAGCGAGGCGAGATCGCGGCCGGTTCAGATCTGGCTGGTGGTCTGGGCCTGCGCCCTTGCCGCCGTGCTTGCCGTGTTCCTGCTGCAGGACAGGCTGCCCTGGGCCGTCAACTATCCGGCCGGCGCAATCGTTCCGGTCGCCGACTGGGTCAGCGCGCTAATGAACCTGATAAAGTCGAACTTCTCCTGGCTGACGCGGTCGATCACCGCGGCGCTCAGCGTGCCGCTCGATTTTGCGCTCAATCTGCTTGCCAAGAATTTCAAGATCGGCCGTGGCGCGGATATGATCGTCTTGCCGCGCCTGTCCTGGGTCGGCGTCTGCATTGCTGCATTCCTGGCCGGCCGCGCCGCCGGCGGCTGGAAGCTCGGCGCGCTGGTCGGCGGCTGTTTCCTCTACATCGCGCTATTCGGCCAATGGACCAGCGCAATGCTGACGCTCGGACTGATCTCCATCGCCGTGCCGTTCTGTATCGTCACCGGATTGTTCGTCGGCATCTGGGCGTGGCGCAAGCCTTGGGCGGAGAGGCTGCTGATCTCCCCTGCCCTCGACCTGATGCAGACCATCCCGACCTTCGCCTATCTGATCCCGATGCTTCTGCTGTTCGGCAACAGTCCGGTTTCGGCGATGATCGCGACGGCCATTTTCGCGACGCCGCCGATGGTGCGCGCGACGATGCTGGGGCTGTCGCGGGTGCCATCCGAAATCGACGATTTCAGCGAGATGGCCGGCTGCACGGCGCGCCAGAAACTGTGGCGTGTGCTTTTGCCGTCGGCGCGTCCAGCGCTGATGGTCGGCGTCAACCAGGTCATCATGCTGGCGCTCAATATGGTGATTATCGCTTCGATGATCGGCGCCGGCGGCCTCGGTTACGACGTGCTTTTGGCGCTGCGCGCACTAAAGGTCGGCGAGGCGATGGAAGCCGGCCTTGCCATCGTCGCGCTGGCAATCGCGCTCGACCGGCTGAGCCAGGCGATCGCGCGCAATCACGCGAAAGGTCAAGTCTATCAGGAAGTGAGCCCGAGCTTCTGGCGCCGCTACCCCAATCTGACGCTGGCCATCGCCGTCCTTGCAGCCACGACGCTGCTCGGCCTGTTCGTGCCGGCCGTCGCCGCGGTGCCGAAGGCGATCACCTTCACCACCGCCCCGATGTGGAAGACAGCGGTGAGCTGGATCACGATCAATTTCTTCGACACGATCGAAGCGTTCCGCGTGGCGCTGATCCTCAATGTGCTGAACCCGGTTCGCGCCTTCTGCGAGGGCTTCCCGTGGCTGGGCGCGGTGTTCCTGCTTGGCCTTGCCGGCTACCAGCTCGGCGGCCTGCGCCTCGCCGCTCTGGTCGCGGCGCTAACCGTCTTCTGCGCAGTGACCGGGCTCTGGGAAAAGACCATGGCGACGGTCTACCTCTGCGGCATCTCGGCCTTCATCGCTTGCCTGATCGGCATCCCAATCGGGCTGATGGCTTCGCGCAGCGACCGTGTCGAGAAGGTCGTCACGCCTGTTATCGACACACTGCAGGTGCTGCCGTCGTTCTGCTTCATCATCCCGGTGGTGATGCTATTCAGAGTCGGCGACGTGACGGCGATGATCGCGACCGTCGCCTTCGCCGTGGTGCCGGCCATCCGCTACACCAATTATGGCCTCAGGCAGGTGTCGCCGGCACTGATCGAGGCGGCAAAGGTGTCGGGCTGCACCAAGCGCCAGACGTTCCTGCGCGTGCAGCTGCCGCTGGCGTTGCCCGAGATCATGCTTGGCGTCAACCAGACGATCCTGATGGCGCTGGCGATGATCATCATCTGCGCCATGGTCGGCACCCGCGATCTCGGCCAGGAGGTGTTCATCGCGCTGTCCAAGGCCGATTCCGGCCGCGGCATCGTCGCCGGATTGGCCATCGCCTTCATCGGCATCGTCGCCGACCGGCTGTTCAACGCCTGGACGGCGAAGGCACGGGCAAGGCTGGGATAGCCGGGAAATAGAGGATCGCGCGTCCCACCTTCGTCTTGCCCAAAATGCATCCCAAGCTGGCTTCATGCTGAAGCGCCCCACCGTGATTCTAGCCTTCCTCCTCATTCTATCCGTCGCTGCTCACGGTGCGGATGGCTTGGAGGAGCGCCTTGAAAAGCTCTTAGATGAGGCCGAGCGCCTGACGCCGCTGCGCACGGTTGTCATTGCGCATGAGGGCGCGGTGGTGGCGGAGCGTGGCCATCGCGGCCACTCTCCGGCACGTCCGGCCAACATAAAATCCGCCTCCAAGTCGATCATCTCGGCACTCGTCGGCATCGCCATCGACAAGGGCGTGCTCCAAGGTACTGACCAGAAGATCGCTCCGCTTCTTCAGGCCGACCTGCCCGCCGACGTGGATCCGCGGCTCCAGGAGGTTACGATCGGTCACCTGCTTTCCATGCAGGCGGGGCTCGGTCGGACCTCCGGCCCAAACTACGGGCGCTGGGTGGCAAGCGACAACTGGGTGCGGGCAGCGCTCGCCATGCCCTTCGACGACGAACCGGGCGGCACCATGCTCTATTCCACCGGCTCGACCCATCTCCTTTCGGCGATCCTGACGCGCCGGACCGGCCGCTCAACGCTGGAACTGGCGCGTGAATGGCTGGGGCCGCAGGAGGGCTTTTCCATCGCCGCCTGGGACCGCGACCCACAGGGCATCTATCTCGGCGGCAACCAGATGGCCATGAGCCCGCGCTCGCTGCTAGCCTTTGGCGAGCTCTACCGCAGCGGCGGGATGAGCCGCGGCGGACGGCAGCTCGTGCCGGCCGATTGGATCAAGCTCTCCTGGCAGCCACGCACCGCCTCCCGTTTCACCGGTGACAGTTATGGCTATGGTTGGTTCATCCGTCAGATCGCGGGCGAAGCGGTCTTCTATGGGTGGGGGTATGGCGGGCAGATGGTCTATGTTGTGCCCGGGAGCGCGTTGACCGTGGTCATGACATCCGATGAAAACGGCCCCGCCGCCCGCAGCGGCCACCGCGACGATCTCCATGCCCTGCTCGAGCGGATCATCGAGGCGACGAAGGACGTGCGCGAGGCTCGCAGCAACTGATGCATGTCGCGCAAAACTGCGCGGGCGCTACTCTGCCGCGACGCCTTTCACCTCGAGATAAGATTCCATCGAATCGTCCATCGCCTGCAGCCAGGGCGTATGGTGCAGCGGCGCCATCGTGCCGGTCATCAACGAGCGATAGGCATTGTCGCGGAACGTCATGATGTTCTCCACCTTGTGGTGTTCCCACTCCATGAAGGTCTGATTGACAGCCTCGACGTCGAAGCCCGGATAGTCGGTCTGCTCCATGAGCTCCTTGGTGTAGTCGCCCTGGAACCAGATCATCTGCTCGGCATCTTCCAGCGTCTCCTCGCGCGCCCGCCATCTCCTGCCATGTTCCGCCATCAATTCTGCCGAGGGCAGTTCGATGCGGCCCATGATGACGTCGCGCGCGAACCAGGCCTGCGCGTCGAACATATTGAAGGTGTAGAACTGGTCCTGCATGCCGATATAGGACAACTGCGGGTTCTTCTCCCAGACGACGCCCTCATAGAGCCCGTCCGGCCACATGCGGTTGGCGGTCTTGAGCTTCAGATCTTCGGTGAGGAACGGGAATGAATGGAGGTAGCCCGTGCACAGGATGATGGTGTCGACATCCCTGGTGCTGCCGTCCTTGAAATGCGCGGTCTTGCCGACGACCTTTTGCAGCAGCGGCACTTCCTTCCAGTTGTCGGGCCATTTGAAGCCCATCGGCTTCGAGCGGTAGCTGGAGGTGATCGATTTGGCGCCGTATTTGTAGCATTGCGAGCCGATATCCTCGGCCGAATAGGAGCGGCCGATGATCAGGATGTCCTTGTCCTTGAATTCCATGGCGTCGCGGAAATCATGGCTGTGCAGGATGCGGCCATTGAAGGTCGAAAAACCCTCGAAATAGGGGACGTTGGGCACGGAAAAATGCCCCGAGGCGACGACGACGTTGTCGAACTCCTCCGAATAGGTGACGTCGTTGGTGCGGTCATGCGCGGTGACCGTGAACTTTTTCGTCGTGTCGGAGAAGGTCACCATGCGCACCGGGCTGTTGAAGCGCACCCATTGGCGCACGCCGGATTTTTCGACGCGGCCCTTGATATAGTCCCACAGCACCGCGCGCGGCGGGTAGGAGCCGATCGGACGGCCAAAGTGCTCCTCAAACGTGTAGTCGGCGAATTCGAGGCATTCCTTCGGTCCGTTCGACCAGAGGTAACGGTACATCGAGCCATGCACCGGGTCGCCATGTTCGTCGAGGCCGGTGCGCCAGGTGTAATTCCACAGGCCGCCCCAGTCGGACTGCTTTTCGAAGCAGACGATTTCCGGAATGTCCGCGCCCTTATCGGCTGCCGACTTGAAGGCTCGAAGCTGGGCCATGCCGGAAGGTCCGGCTCCAATGACGGCAACACGACTTTTCATTGCGGGCCTCCCGATCTCATTTCCCTAACGAAACAAATTTCACTGACAGGACAGTAATTGCCCCTTCAATGCTGTCAACAGGCCTTCTGCTGAAACCACCTTCACCAGATCGGATTTTCGGCAAAACCGCTGACGGCGGAAAATCGGAGAGCACGCCGTTCGACATAAAGTGGCTTCGCAGTTGCGCTCAGGTACCCGCACCGAATATGTTCACCGTGAGTGAAATAAATCCTCAGAAACCGGGTGGCGACATGGCGAAAAAAGCTTCCAATTTCAGGAATGGGGCAGCCGCCAAGGCCAAGCCATCGCCGAAGGGCGTGGCAACGATCCGGACGCCACTGACCCAGGACCCGCACGCCGTTCGCGACACCCGCGAAAAGGTCCTCGAGGTCGCGATCGGCCGCGAGGTGCGGGCGTTTCGCAAGAAACTCGGCATCACTGTCGCCGATCTTGCGGCTGCCACCGACATTTCGCTCGGCATGCTGTCAAAGATCGAAAACGGCATCACCTCGCCGTCGCTGACCACTTTGCAGGCGTTGTCGCGGGCGCTCGGCGTTCCGGTTACCGCCTTCTTTCGCCGCTTCGAGGAAGAGCGCAGCGCCGTCTTCGTTAGGGCTGGCGAAGGCCTCGACGTCGAGCGGCGCGGCACGCGCGCCGGCCACCAGTACAATCTGCTCGGCCATATCGGCTCCAACACCAGCGGCGTCGTGGTCGAACCCTATCTGATCACGCTGACCGAGGATTCCGACGTGTTTCCGACCTTCCAGCACGAAGGCATGGAGTTCCTCTACATGCTAGAAGGCGAGGTCACCTACCGGCACGGCAACAATCTCTATCCGATGAAGCCCGGCGACAGCCTGTTCTTCGACGCCGATGCGCCGCACGGACCGGAACAGCTGACGCAACTGCCGATGCGCTATCTCTCGATCATCTGCTATCCGCAGAGCAGCGCGGGTTGAGAGCTCGATCTCCCCCCTCGTGGGGGGAGAGATTGGCAGCTTCGGCGACTGCAGCCGTCAGTCAGGCCCAAAGCCTGGGCTTGTCGGGCCGCCATCATCCAGCTTCGACAACCACTCGACCAAGGTCGGGCGGTAGCGGGTCAGGCCTTTATAATTGGCGAGTTCTTCGGGAAGGTCGCGGATGACGCGGTGCAGGCGCCGCGCCCATTTCGGCTGGGTCACCAGCTCGTCCATCTTGATGAGATAACAGCGGATCGGGAAGACGATGCCGTTCGAGCGCGGCAGCCGCCAGAAGCTCTGCAGCTCGACGCGCAGATGGACCTTGTCGCCGACGTTTTCGGGCGTCACCGTTGTCCGGTCCGGACCCCATTTGTGATAATTTTCCGGACTGGTGTCGAGGCGCGGATTGATGGTCATCGTCCAGTTCAGCCGCCGCGCCGGCTTGCCCTGCTGAATGTTGGTGAGGAATTTTAGCGCCCGGGTGAAAATCCCCTTCTCATGCGCCAGCGGCACCGGCGCGTGCCACTCGAAGAAATTCATACCGATGTCGAAATCGAGCGACCAGTCGGCCTGGGTAGTGACCATGCCGGCGTCCATCCACAGATTGCCGTCGCGCTGGTCGAGGATGCAGAAATCGCCCTGGCTCTGCCTTGTGATGTATTCCATCGGCCCATAGGGCAGCGTCGACACGTCACCGAAGGTGAAGGTGTCGTCGATGCCGAGCGGGCGGTTTATCCAGCGCCATCTGTCGCCGTTGTGCGTCAGCGTGAAATGCTCGGGATAGCCCAAAGCCTGCTGTTCCATCAGGAGTTCGAGCAGGTCCCAGCCGGCCAGCGTCATATGCGGCAGCGACTGGCAGCGCAGCGGGTCCTCCGCCAGCACCAGCGCGCGGTCCTGCATCTCGGCGACATAGTGCTCGTCGACGTCGATCAGGTTTTCGAGCACGCTGCCCTTCGGCCCCAGAACATGCGGCTCGATGTTGACCGCGTACATATAGCTGTCTTCGTGGAACGGGAATGGGAACCGCCTGATGTGCTCCGGGCTGTTCCTGAAGGTAAAATCGTTACGGAACGTTTCGTTACGAAAGGTGATGCCCAAGCTCCGCCTCCTATCTTTCCAGCACCAGCGACCTGCCCTCGAAGCGCGACACGCAAGGCATGATCTTCTTGCAGGATCGGTGCTCTTCCTCGCTCAGCCAGTGGTCGTTGTGGATGAATTTGCCGTCATGCGCGATGACATTGGTTTCGCACTGGCCGCAGACGCCGCCGCGGCAGAGATAGGGCGGATCGACGCCGGCCGCCTCGATTGCCTCGAGCAGGCTCTGCTGCTCGCCGACGCCGATCGTCTTGCCGCTGACCGCCAGCGTCACGTCGAAGGGCGCGCCGGGCTGCGGGGCGGCGAAATGCTCGAAATGGACGGTTTCCGTCGGCCAGCCCAGGGCAGCGGCGCGGTCGCGCACCCAGCCGATCATGCCCGACGGGCCGCAGACGTAGAGATGTGTGCCGAGCGGCTGCGACGACAGCAGCCGGTCGAGCTCGATGCGCTCGTCGCGGTCGTCGTGATAGAGTCTGACCCGGCGGTCACAGCGGTCTCTGAGTACATCGGCATAGGTGCCGAGCGAAGCTGTGCGGCAGGTGTAATGCAGCTCGAAATTGCCGCCTTCGGCTGCCAGCTGCGCGGTCTGCGCCATGAACGGCGTGATGCCGATGCCGCCGGCCAGCATCAGGTGCTTCCTGGCGCGCAGGTCGAGTGAGAACAGATTGACCGGGTAGCTGATCACCATGTCCATGCCGGGCCTGACATGCCCGTGCATGAACAGCGAGCCACCGCGGCCGGCATCATCGCGGCGCACCGAGATGGTGTATTCGCGCGTGTCGAGCGGCGAACCCATCAGCGAATAGGGATTGAGCCTCGTCCGCTCGCCGTCGCGCATCTCCACCACAACATGGGCGCCGCCGGAGAATGTCGGCAGCAACGCGCCGTCGCGCCTGCGGAAATGGAAGCGCGTGACCAATTCGTTGACCGGGACGACATCGCTCACCACGACGTCAAGCTTGGTGGTGCCGGTGCTCATCGAAAGATCTCCTCCGTCGGAGGAATTTCGCTGCGGTCTTCCGCATTGATGCAGACGCCCTGGAAAGCCGCGAGGCGCCTGGAATAGTGATCGCGTACCAGAAGAAGCAGGCCACAATGCGAACAGGTTGCAGGCTGCGTCGTCACGTTTTCGGTGATGCCCTTGCAATGGACGCATTGGATGCGGCGCGCCAGCGAGCCGCGGTGCTCGGTCTCGATCGCGGTGTGGTCGATGCCGGCTTCGAGCGCCGCCTGCATGGCTTGGCCGATCAGCCCCTCGGTGCCGGCGAGATAGAGACGCAGGCCCATATGGGCGTTGGCCAAGGTCTGCTTCAGCCGCGGCAAGGCGCTGGTGAAGGAAGGGCCCTGGTAGAGCTGCGCCGGGTTCAGCGCTTCGAGCGCGGCGACGTGTTTGCCGTCATTGCCTGGGATGAAGATGATGTGGGCATCGGCAAAGAAACCATCGGGCGCCCTGGCGGCCAGGTCGGTTATGGCCAGCGCTCCTTCTGCATCCGCCACGAAAAGATGGTGCTTGCCGGGCTGCCGGGACAGGGTTCCGTAGACCGGCCGGCTGATGATGCTTTTCGCTGCCATTCTCTCAGTATGCCTCAGCCTTTCGCCGTGCGCTTGGTCTTCTTCGGATCATCGAATGGAAGCGGCTCAGCCGTCGCGCTGATGGCGCCGCTCTGGTTGCGGATCTCGAGCCTGGTGCCCTGGACGGCGCAGTCGACATCGAGCCGGGCGATGCCCATCGATTTCTTGACCAGCGGCGAATACATGGCGCAGGTCACCACGCCGACCTTTTTGCCGTCGCGATAGACCGGCGCGCCCTCGTCGGCCGGCTCCTTGCCTTCGAGCAGCACGCCGAAGATCTTGAACCGCTCCTTGCCCTTGAGGCGGTAGTGCTCCTCGGCGCCGCGAAAGCCTGTCTTGCCGGGGCTGACGGTGAAGTCGAGGCCGAGCTCCCACAGCGTGTCGCCGGGGCCTTCGTTCTCGAACGGATATTTCTGCGAATTGTCGTAGGGGTAGAACAAGAGGTAGCTCTCGACACGCAGCATATCGAGCGTGGTGAACCGGCACGGGATGATGCCGGCGCTCTTGCCCTCCTTGAGGATGGTGTCCCAGATCGTGCCGGCATCCTGGCCACGGCAGAAGATCTCGTAGCCGCGCTCGCCGGTGTAGCCGGTGCGCGAGATCATCACCGGAAAACCGAACAGCCGGGTCTGCATGTGGTGGAAATAGTTAAGGTCGCGAATGCCAGGCACATGCTTTGCCAGATAGTCGACAGCTATCGGCCCCTGCAGCGACAGGTCGTGCAGATTGTCATCGAAACGCAGCGAGACATCGCGGCCCATGGCGGCGCGCTGCAGTTCCTCATGGCCGGTGCCCGAACCGTGCACGACCATCCATGCATTCGGGCCGGTGCGGTAGAGGATGCAATCGTCGGTGAACTTGCCGGCCTCGTTCAACATGCAGGCATAGGCCGACTTGCCGGGATAGATCTTTTCCACGTCGCGCGTCGTCGCCAGATCGATCAGATGCGAGGCATGCGGCCCGGTGATGTGGACTTTCTTCAGGCCCGACACATCCATCAGCCCGGCCTTGGTGCGGATGGCGATGTATTCCTCGTCGGCGTCCTTGTCGTAGGTCCAGGCGGTGCCCATCCCGCTCCAGTCTTCGAGCTTCGAACCGAGCGCACGATGGCGATCCGCCAAGGTCGAAAATCTCCAGGATGCGGTCATGGACTTGCTTCTCCTCAACACGATTGCCGATGTTTCGCCGCCGCAGGGCACTGAGGGCCATGCGGCGGGTCCGCGCCATATTGACTCAAAACTCCAAAAGCGCGCAATACTAAGATGCAAAAAGTTTTACTCAGAGGCAAGGAACGCAACTGAACGGAGGGGACATGAAATGGAAGGGAATCTCAACGCTCTAACGACCATTTTCACGGAATTCTATTACTGGGTGACCATCGTCATGATGTTCCTGATCCATGTCGGGTTCTGCATGTACGAGGTCGGCGTGTCGCGTCGGCGCAATCACCTGAAAACGCTTATGAAGAACGCGATGGCGATCCCGCTCGTCACGATCACGTTCTATTTTTTTGGCTGGTGGATCTATTTCGGCTTCCCCAATGGGCCGGGCATCACCGGCGGACTTGTCACCGCACCATTTGCCGAACCATGGAATCCGCTGATGGGCACCCACCTCTCCGGTGTCAATCCAGGCGAGACGGGGGTCACCCCTACCGATGCCGCGCTGTGGCATCGCCTTAACGGCGTGTTCTGGGGCGCCTTCCTGCTGTTCTCCATCACGACGGCGTCGATCATCTCGGGTTCGATCATAGAACGTGTGCGCTCGGGTGCGTTCTGGATTGTCGCCGTGCTGGTCGGTTCAGTCCTGTGGATCCTCGACGCATCCTGGGGCTGGCATCCGCAAGGCTGGATGGTGAAGCTCTGGGGCTATCATGATGCCTATGCATCGGGAGTCGTGCACGCAATCGCGGGCGGAGCGGCGCTCGCCTTTCTCATTGTGCTGGGGCCACGCATCGGCAAGTTCAGGCCCGACGGCACGGCGCGCGACATCCCGCCTCACAATGTCTGGCTGGTCACGATCGGCCTGTTCCTGATCTTCACTGGCTTCTGGGGCTTCTATGCCGCATGCAATATTCCGCTGATCAGCCCGGCCACGATCGCCGGACAGATCACCGGCGAGACCTGGACGGCGACCAACATCTATCTCGCGCCGACCACGCTCTCGGCGATCACCTTCAACTTCCTGATGTCGCTCTCGGGCGGTATGCTGGCCGGCTACATCGTCTCGAAGGGCGATCCCTTCTGGACATTCTCCATGGGGCTTTGCGGCGTTATCTCAACGTCGGCCGGCAACGACCTCTATCACCCGATCCAGGCACTGCTGATCGGGGCGGTCATCCCGACCATCTGCTACAAGCTGCACTATTTCGTCGAGCGCCGCTTCAAGATCGATGATGCGGTCGGCGCTGTTGCCGTGCACGGTTATGGCGGCTTTCTCGGTGTCGTGGCGGCGGGCTTCATGCTGTGGGGACAGCCATCTTCGCCCTATGAGGGCTTCGCGCACATCAACCCGCTCGGCAATTTCGCTGGTGCGGTGCTGATGTTCGTGCTCGGGTTCGCCCCTACCTTTGTCGTCTGCAAGATCCTCAACGGCATGAACCTCCTGCGCGTACCAGCGAAGGTCGAACTCGAGGGCGTCGATTTTGCCCTCAACCATGCTTTTGAGGCGTCGGTCCGCGAAGTTGGAGCCGCCGAAAAGGCCATGATCAAATAGTCAACGGAGAACCGCAATGTCTACCAATGGAATGGAAAGCTGGGCTGTGGACCTCAAAGACGTCGGCGCGATCTACCCGTTTCAGGGCTCCGAAGTCGTGATGGTGATCATCGGCCTCGCCTTCTGGATCGGGTGGCACGTCCTCCAGACGCGCCAGGAGAACGCTGAGATCGAGGCTGATATGGCAGCGGATCGCACCGGAGAGGAAACCAGAAACGCGATCGACCGCCACTAGATCGGACAGGTCGTTGGGGGGGCGTTAAAGGCGCCACAATTCGAGAAATTAAAAAAAAATAAAAAAAATGATAGAATAAAAAAAGAAATAAATAAAAAAAAAAACCCCCCCAAAACACAC
>NZ_JAMYLP010000093.1:0-22090 GCF_040318085.1 Mesorhizobium sp. M1322 | reverse complement strand
TCTCCATACCACCACCCCCCCCCCCCCCCGGCGGCGGGGGGGGGGGGCGTGTGTTTTTTTATGCCCACCCCGCGCGGCGCCCGCCCCCACCCCCCCCCGCCGCCCCCCCCCGCCGGGGTCCAGAGTTGAACTCTCGAAGCGCCATAAAGGCGGCGGAGCTTGCAAGAATGGCCGGAAATCTCTCGTTCGATCAGTTGAAGAAGGCGGTCTCCAGCGGTGAGGTCGACACGGTGCTGGCCTGCATCGTCGACATGCAGGGGCGGCTGGCGGGAAAGCGGTTCCTGGCACAGTATTTCGTCGATTCCGCCCATGACGAGACGCATGGCTGCAACTATCTCTTGGCCGCCGACATCGATATGGAGCCGGTGCCCGGCTACAAGGCGGCGAGCTGGTCGAAAGGTTATGGCGACTTCGTCATGAAGCCGGATCTGTCGACGCTGCGGCGCATTCCATGGCTGGAAAAGACGGCGCTGGTGATCTGCGACGTGCTCGACCACCACACCCATGACGACCTGCCGCATTCGCCGCGCGCCATACTGAAAAAGCAGGTCAAACGGCTGAGCGAGCGCGGCTATATCGGCTATTTCGCCTCCGAACTCGAATTCTATCTGTTCAGCGAAACCTACGATTCCGCTCGCAAGAAGCACTGGCAAGGCCTCGACACCGCCTCGCCCTATATCGGCGACTACCAGATCGGCATCACCACCAAGGAAGAAGGCGTCATGCGCCGGCTGCGCAACGAAATGGAAGCGGCCGGCATACCGATCGAGAATTCCAAGGGCGAGTGGGGTCCGGGCCAGGAAGAAATCAACGTACGCTATGCCGAGGCGCTCGACATGGCCGACCGCCACGTCATCCTGAAGAACGGCGCCAAGGAGATCGCCGAGTCCGAAGGCAAGGCAATTTCGTTCATGGCCAAGTACAATTATGGGCTGGCCGGCAATTCCAGCCACATCCACAATTCGCTGTGGAGCGCCGACGGCAAGACGCCGCTTTTTTATGACAAAAATGCCGAATGGACGCTGTCGACGCTCGGCAAGCAATGGGCGGCGGGCCAGCTCAAATACGCCAGGGAATTCACCTGGTTCCTTGCGCCCTACATCAACTCCTACAAGCGCTTCCAGGCCGGCACCTTCGCGCCGACCAAGATCATGTGGAGCGAGGACAACCGCACCGCCGGTTTCCGCCTGTGCGGTGAGGGCACCAAGGGCATCCGCATGGAATGCCGCATCGGCGGCGCCGATCTCAACCCCTATCTCGCCTTCGCCGCGCTGATCGCGGCCGGCCTGGCCGGCATCGACGAAAAGCTTGAACTGCAAAAACCCTTCGTCGGCGATGCCTATCAAGCCTCTCAGCTGCCGGAAATTCCGAAGACCCTGCGTGACGCCACCGAGACGCTGGCGACGTCGGAGATGCTGAAGCAGGCGTTCGGCGACGGCGTGCTTGAGCATTATGTCCATACGGCGCGCTGGGAGCAGTTCGAATATGACCGCCGCATTACCGATTGGGAACTGCACAGGGGGTTCGAGCGGTACTAGAAAGATAGTAAGCTACTATCTATACCTTGACCGAAAATACGGCGTGAACTAAGGTTGTACGATGACCGAAGGAACAAAATACCATCCGCTTTTCGAGCATCTCCTGTTCTCGGGCCAGGGCCAGATGTCGATGAGCTTCGCAGAGATCGAGCAAGTTATCGGTGGCCGCTTGCCGCCGTCGGCACGACAGCGGGAGGAATGGTGGGCGAACAGCCCGAGCGGGCACAGCCAGGCGCGCGCCTGGTTGCGCGCAAACTACCGGGCGTCTCGTGTCGATCTTGCGAACGAGCGGGTGGATTTCAAACTGGAGGGATGGCCCGAAGGTTATCGAAAGCCGAATATGGCTACCACAGACAAGACTCGTTCGGGAATGGCGGAACCAGCGCAGGCCCGCTACGAACTTCCGCAGGGAAATACCGACCATCCTCTTTTCGGCATATGGACAGGCAAGGTCACGCTTCTCCAAGGACATGATTACACGAGGCCGGCCTTTGAGCCTGACGTGCTGCCGTGACGCACAGGCTGCTGCTCGACACTTGCGCGATCATTTGGATAGCGCTGAACGAGCCAATCACGCCGGAAGCCAAGATTGCCATCAACAGCGCCGCGGCTGTTGACGAGAAGGTCAGGGTTTCCCCCATTTCGGCCTGGGAGTTGGGCCTGCTGAGCGCCAAGGGCCGGTTGGCGGCAGCAAAGTCGCCAGCAAGCATTTTTGGGGAAGTGATCGCCACGCCAGGCATCAAGCTCGAGGCTCTTTCGCCGGAATTGTTGATTGAATCGTCTTTCTTGCCTGGATCGCTCCACGGCGATCCGGCGGATAGGATATTGATCGCGACAGCGCGGGCGTTCGATTTGACGCTCGTGACGCGCGATCAGTCAATACTGGATTATGCAAGAGCCGGGCATGTTCGCGCCCTTGCCTGCTGACGCTTTGCCTTCGATAAATGGAGACGCCCACTTGGAAACCGCAAAAATAAAATCTCCGTCGATGGTTCGATCTATGCCGAACGGCCAATCGCGACGGACCAGGGGATCAATGCGGCGGTCGAGCGTGCCAAGGCGGCGCAGGAGAAATGGGCCGAGACGCCGATCGTCGAGCGCGGCAAATACATGCTCGCCATGCTGGAAGCGCTGGTCGCCATGACCGACGAGATTGTGCCGGAGATCGCCTGGCAGATGGGTCGTCCGGTGCGCTATGGCGGCGAGTTCGGCGGCGTCAGGGAACGTACCAGCTACATGGTCGAGATCGCCGAAGCGGCACTCAAGCCGGTGACGGCCTCCAATCCGAAGGACGGGTTTCGCCGCTATGTGAAGAAGGTGCCGCTCGGCGTGGTCATGGTGATTGCGCCGTGGAACTATCCCTATCTCACCGCCGTCAACACCATCGTGCCGGCGCTGATGGCCGGCAGTGCCGTCATTCTCAAGCATGCGGCGCAGACGCTGCTGGTCGGCGAACGTTTTCAACAGGCGTTCGACAAAGCAGGCCTGCCCAAGGGTCTGTTCCAGAACCTCGTCATGAACCATGTGCAGACCGAAAAACTGCTCGGCTCGGGCAAGATCGACCATGTCAATTTCACTGGCTCTGTCGCTGGCGGCCGCGCCATCGAGAAGGCCGCGGCAGGCACCTTCATGACGCTCGGCCTCGAACTCGGCGGCAAGGACCCGGCCTATGTCCTGGCCGATGCCAAGATGGACCATGCCGTTGCCAATTTGGTCGACGGCGCCTTCTACAATTCCGGCCAGTGCTGCTGCGGCATCGAGCGCGTCTATGTCCACGAGAAGGTCTATGACGAGTTCGTCGAAGGCTTCATCGCCGAAACCAAGAACTACGTCGTCGGCAACCCGCTCGACCAGGCGACGACGATGGGGCCGATGGCCCAGGCGCGCTTCGCCGACCTGATCCGCGAGCAGAAGGCCGAGGCGCTGCGCAAGGGCGCCAAGACCCACATCAACATGAAGGTTGCCAATGACGAGCAAGGCTCGCCCTATCTGGCGCCGGAAGTGCTGACCGGGGTCGATCATCAGATGAGCGTCATGCGCGAGGAAAGTTTCGGGCCGATCGTCGGCATCATGAAGGTGCGCAATGACGAAGAGGCGATCGCGCTGATGAACGACAGCCCCTATGGGCTGACGGCCTCGATGTGGACGGGCGACACCGAGCATGCGGCGGCGATCGGTGATCGCGTCGAGACCGGCACCGTATTCATGAACCGCTGCGACTATCTCGATCCGGCGCTGGTCTGGACCGGCGTCAAGGACACCGGCAAGGGCGCCGCGCTGTCGGCCATCGGCTACGACAATCTGACGAGGCCGAAATCATACCATCTGCGTGAAGCCATCTGATTTTCGAAAGACAAAAATGACAAAATTGATTTCCAAATGGAACTATCCGACAACCGTGCGCTTCGGCGCTGGGCGTATCAAGGAATTGCCTGATGTGCTTGATGCCACCGGCATCAAGCGGCCGCTCTTCGTCACCGATCCGGGGCTGGCGAAGCTGCCGGTGGTCGCCTCGACGCTGAAGATCCTCGACGACGCCAAGGTGCCCTATGGCGTGTTTTCCGAGGTCAAGCCGAACCCGGTCGACTCCAACCTGACCGCCGGCATTGCCGTGTTCAAGAACGGCAAGCATGACGGCGTCATCGCCTTCGGCGGCGGCTCGGCGCTCGACCTCGGCAAGCTGATCGCCTTCCAGGCCGGCCAGACGCGGCCGGTCTGGGATTTCGAAGATATCGGCGACTGGTGGACGCGCGCCAACTCCGACGCGATCGCGCCGATCATCGCCGTGCCGACCACCGCCGGTACCGGCTCGGAGGTCGGCCGCGCCGGCGTCATCACCAATGAAGCGACCCACACCAAGAAGGTCATCTTCCATCCGAAACTTTTGCCGGCGATCGTTATCGCCGATCCGGAACTGTCGGTTGGCATGCCCGGCTTCATCACCGCCGGCACCGGCATGGATGCGCTTGCTCACTGCCTCGAGGCCTATTGCGCGCCGGGCTATCATCCGATGGCGGACGGCATCGCGGTCGAAGGCGTGCGGCTCGTCTTCGAAAACCTGCCGAAAGCCTACGCCAACGGCAAGGATCTCGTCGCCCGCGCCCACATGATGAGCGCCGCCGCGATGGGCGCTGCCGCCTTCCAGAAGGGGCTGGGCGCCATCCACTCGCTGTCGCATCCGATCGGCGCGCTCTACGACACCCATCACGGCATGACCAACGCCGTGTTCATGCCCTATGTGCTGGCCTTCAACCGCGACGCCGTCGAGGCGCGCATCGCCCGACTCGCGGCTTATTGCGGCATCAAGAGCGGCTTCGACGGCTTCGCCAAGACCGTCATCAAGCTGCGCAAGGAATTGAAGGTGCCGCACGCGCTGCCGGGCCTGATCAAGGGGCTCGACATGAACAAGAAGCGCAAGGGCCTGATCGCTGACATGGCGGTGGTCGATCCGACGGCCGGCGGCAACCCAGTCAAGCTGACCAGGAAGGCGGCGCTGACGCTGCTCGACAATGCCATTGCCGGCACCGTCTGAGACGGTTTTTTGCGCCGAAAATTGATCTGGGAAACGAGGGCAAAGAAAGGGGAAGGGATGAAAGGTAAGGCCGAAATTCGTTAGCCGGAAAAACAATCGCGGAGCGATTGCTACAGCCGGTTAAAAAGAGTTTACTTTTTCGTACTGCAGGGCATCGCTTTCACAAAGCTTTCATCGGGCTGTCACACGAAAACGATACCGCATCGCAGGCGTCCAACGGCGTCAGTTCAACGGAGAGAACACATGTTCAAATTCACGGGAAAAGTGCTTTCCCTTACGGCCGTCGCCCTGATGGCGACCTCTGCCATCTCGTCGGCGCAGTCCATGGATGAACTGGTCGCCGCCGCCAAGGCGGAAGGCCAGCTCACCACCATCGCGCTGCCGCACAGCTGGTGCGGCTATGGCGACGTCATCGCCGGCTTCAAGGCGAAGTATCCGGAAATCACCGTCAACGAGCTCAATCCCGATGCCGGCTCCGGCGACGAGATTGAGGCGATCAAGGCCAACAAGGACAATAAGGGCCCGCAGGCGCCTGATGTCATCGACGTCGGCCTGTCTTTTGGTCCGTCCGCCAAGGCAGACGGCCTGATCCAGCCCTACAAGGTGTCGACCTGGGATACGATCCCTGACAGCGCCAAGGATGCCGATGGCTACTGGTACGGCGACTACTACGGCGTGCTCGCCTTCGGCGTGAACAAGGCCGTCGTGCAGAACGCACCACAGGACTGGGCTGACCTGCAGAAGCCGGAATACGCCAACTCGGTGGCGCTCGCCGGTGACCCGCGCACCTCGAACAACGCCGTCATGTCGGTCTACGCTTCGGGCCTCGCGGCTGGCGGTACCGGCGGCCAGGACGCCGCCGCCAAGGGTCTGCAGTTCTTCAAGCAGCTCAACGATGCCGGCAACTTCGTGCCGGTCGACGGTGAAGCGGCAGCTGTTGCCCAGGGCACGACTCCGATCGTGATGAACTGGGACTACAACCTGCTCGCCATGCGCGACAAGATGGCTGGCAATCCGGAAATCGAAATCGTCGTGCCAAAGAGCGCGGTGGTCGCAGGCGTCTACGTACAGGCGATCAGCGCCTACGCGCCGCATCCGAACGCCGCCAAGCTGTGGATGGAGTACCTCTACTCAGACGAAGGCCAGCTCGGCTGGCTGAAGGGCTACTGCCACCCGATCCGCTTCAATGACCTCGCCAAGAAGGGCGTGATCCCGAAGGAGATGCTGGACAAGCTGCCGGCCGCCGAGAACTACGAAAAGGCGATCTTCCCAACCTTGGAGGAACAGAACGCTGCCAAGAAGGAAATCAGCACGAACTGGGATGCCATCGTTGGCGCCGTCGTGAAGTAATTCATAGGGCGCCGGCCGGTTCGCCGCCCGGCGCCCTATGCCAACTTCGGGAATTCCATGGCAGACTCCACAATGTCCCAGACAGCCAGCGCCAGCCCTGGCGCGCCGGAGATCAGCCGCCTTCGGCTGCCACTGCATTGGTTAGGCGTAACTCCGTTCTTCATTTTCGCACTGCTCTTTCTGATCTTGCCCACGGTAGGGCTGATCGCGGGCGCGTTCAAAAATGCAGCCGGCGAGTATACGCTCGACAACATCATAGCGTTGTCGCAACCAAAGCTCGCGGCCGCCTATTGGGTATCCATTCAGATCAGCTTTGTTTCCGCAGTCCTTGGCGCCTTGATCGGCTTGGCAATGGCGGTGGCAGTCGTTCGCGGAGGCTTGCCGCCGTGGTTGCGCTCGGCGACCTTGACCTTCTCGGGCGTCGCCTCAAATTTCGCCGGCGTGCCGCTGGCATTCTCGTTCATCGCGACGCTAGGTCGGCTCGGAGTGGCGACGATCCTGTTGCGAGACATTTTCGGCATTAACATCTATTCGCTCGGCTTCAGTATCTTTTCGTTTTGGGGCCTGATCCTCACCTACCTCTATTTCCAGATTCCATTGATGATCGTCATCATCACGCCGGCGGTCGATGGGCTGAAGAAGGAATGGGGCGAAGCTGCCGCCACGCTCGGCGCAACCAATTGGCAATATTGGCGCATGGTGGTCATTCCGGTCTTGTGGCCGAGTTTTCTCGGTACGACGGTCCTCCTTTTTGCCAACGCGTTCGGAGCGGTCGCGACAGCCTATGCACTGACGGGGCCGTCACTCAACATCGTGCCAATCCAGCTGTTCGCGCAGATTCGCGGCGACGTGCTTTACAATCCGAATCTAGGTTATGCGCTTGCATTCGGCATGATCGTCATCACCGGCCTGGCCAATCTCTTCTATATCCTGTTCCAGCGGCGAGCCGAACGGTGGCTGAAATGAAGCAAGGCAGCCGTTTCTGGGCCTGGCTCGTTTTTGGCGTGGGAACCACCTATTTTATCCTGCCGCTTTTGGCGACCTTTGAATTCTCGTTGCGTAAGCGGCGAGGCGAATACTCCTTTGACGCCTACCGGTCGGTCTTCGAAGATCCGAATTTCCAGGCGACATTTACCTACTCCGTCGTTGTGGCGATCTTTACCATCCTTTTGGGCGTGCTCCTCGTTGTTCCGACGGCCTACTGGATACGGCTGCGGCTACCGCATCTGCGGCCGGTCGTAGAATTCATCACCCTGCTGCCGCTGGTTATTCCCGCCATCGTCATCGTTTTCGGCTACATCAGAATGTTCGGTTCGAATTCAGCGTTGCCCTTTCTGGCGACAGCGCGCGGCACCGATGCCCTGCTGGTCATCGGCTATGCAGTGCTGGCGCTGCCCTATATGTACCGGGCGGTTGATACCGGTCTCAGGACCATCGACGTCAGAACGCTCACCGAAGCCGCACAAATCCTCGGCGCCGGCTGGACCACCATCATCGCCCGCATCATCCTGCCGAACGTACTGATCGCCGTCTTATCCGGCGCGTTCCTGAGTTTTGCCATCGTCATCGGCGAGTTCACCATGGCCTCGCTGCTGAATCGCCCGGCGTTCGGCCCCTATCTGCAGAACATCGGCGCCAACAGTGCCTATGAGCCATCGGCACTGGCGCTCATTTCGTTCGCCATTACCTGGGGCTGCATGTCGCTGATCCAGATCCTGTCGCGTTTTGCGCCGAGATCGGCGAACCGGCCAAACTGATCGAAAAAGTACTGACCGAAAGAAAAGCCATGGCCGAGCCATTCCTCTCCATCCAGCAGGTGCGAAAAGCCTTCGGCGCCACCACCGTCGTCCAGGACTTCAATCTCGACGTCGAGCCGGGCGAATTCGTCTCCTTCCTCGGGCCATCGGGCTGCGGCAAGACGACGGTGCTGCGCATGGTCGCCGGCTTCGAGGAGCCGAGCGCCGGCAAGATTGTGGTGGCCGGCAAGGACATCACCCGGCTCAAGCCCAACCAGCGCAATGTCGGCATGGTGTTCCAGGCCTATGCGCTGTTTCCGAACCTGACGGTGGCGCAGAACATCGGCTTCGGGCTGAAGGTCGCGGGCATGCCAAAGGCCGATGCCGACAGGCGCGTTGCCGAGATGCTCGACCTCATCAAGCTGCCGCAGATGGGCGACCGCTATCCCTATCAGCTCTCCGGCGGCCAGCAGCAGCGTATCGCGCTGGCGCGGGCGATCGCGCCGAAGCCGAAGCTCCTGCTGCTCGACGAACCGCTGTCGGCGCTCGACGCCAAGGTGCGCGTATCGCTGCGCGAGGAAATCCGCTCGATCCAGAAGAAGCTCGGCATCACCACCGTCTTCGTCACCCACGACCAGGAAGAGGCGCTGTCGATCTCCGACCGCATCGCTGTCATGTATGGCGGCAAAGCTGAGCAGGTCGGCACGCCGTTCGAGATCTACAACCGGCCGGCGACCAAGTTCGTCGCCAATTTCGTCGGCACGCTGAACGTGCTCGAAGGCACCGTCACCGACGCGGCGTCGGGCAAGGTGCGCGTCAATTCGCAAGAGGTCTCGCTGCAGGGAAAGCTAAACGGCTCCAAGTCCGGCGACACGCTGTCCTTGGCGCTGCGGCCCGAGGCGATTTCGCTCGGCCGCCACCCCGGCCGCGACTCCAGTCTTTCGGGCGAGATCACCGAAGTGCATTTCCTCGGCTCGGTCATCCGGGTTCGCGTCGGCATCGGCGGCAGCACGGTGTCGCTCGACACGTTCAACAGCCCGGCCTCGCCGCCGCCCGCTGTCGGCGAAAAGGCCGAGATTTCGTTCTCGTCGGGCGACATGCTGGTGCTGCATTAAAGCGCTTTGCGTTTTGGTGGAACCAAAACCGGCGCTCCAGGTCTTTGTTTGACGCATTTGTCGGACGCCAAACGAAGACGTTTGGCTGCAGAATGCTCTAACAGCGGCAGTATCCCGAAATCGAAGTCAGGCCGGTGGGATGAACGGCTGGCTCACCGTCCTGAAGACCGGCAGCGCTTCCATCCGTTCGGCATGGGCGCCGAGCGCCGGGAAGTCGGCCAGCGAAGCCAGTCCGGGATGCGCTTCGCCAAGGAAGCGCAGCACGGCGGCAACTGCGATGTCGGCATGGCCGATCCGATCGCCGAACCAGTAGGTTTCACGCCTTGTGCTGCGATCGGTTTCCAGCGCAGCCATGGCTCCCCGTATCTGCTTGCGGCAGCGTTCGACCCAGAGGTCGGAGACTGTCTCGTGCAGCAGCCTCTCGTAAAACATGCTGACCGCCTTGTCGCCCAGCCCGGTGGCCAGACCAGCGATCTTCAGCGCCTGATGGCGCGCAGGCTCGCTGGTTGGAAACATCCTGCGCTCGGCCGCTACAAGGCTGTCCAGATGGTCCAGCATGGCGTGGCTTTCAATCAGCACCTCGCCATCGTCCAGCACCAGGGTTGGCACGCGCGTCAATGGATTATAGGGCCTGATCTTGTCCGCATCGTTGAAAGTCGACCAGGGACGATGTTCAAACGGCAGGTTGTACAGGGTCAGCGCAATGCCGACGCGACGGACGAAGGGCGAGTCATATTGGCCGATGAGGATCATGACCCAAGCTTATACGCAGACAACCGCCTCAACGCATACTGCCAAGTCACGGCATACTGTCAAGTCAGGGCACCACGGCCAATCAACAGCAGCTTATGGTTTTGCCACTGCCAATAATCGCGCTTCGCCGCTACGATAACGCATGGCGCTTTTCGAGCTGACTCTTGTTCTCCTGCTGATCGCCGTCGCGCTGACGGCGTTGTCGCGACGTCTCCACATTCCTTATCCCTCCTTGCTGGCGTTGGCCGGCGCGGGCATCGGCTTCCTGCCGTTTGCGCCGACCATCGAGATCGATCCCGAACTGGCGCTCGCCTTGTTCATCGCGCCGGTGCTCCTTGACGCGGCCTACGACACGTCGCTGCGCGATCTCAATCGCTACAGGCTGCCGCTTGTCCTGCTGGCGCTAGGCGCCGTCGTTTTCACCACTGCTGCCGTGGCACTCGTCGGCTGGACAATGGCAGGCCTGCCGATCGCTGCGGCTATTGCCCTTGGCGCGATCGTGGCGCCGCCCGATGCCGTCGCGGCGTCGGCCGTGCTTGGACAGTTCAAGGTGCCGCACCGCATCACCGCGATCCTGAAAGGTGAAAGCCTGCTCAACGACGCCACCGCACTCCTGATCTACCGCATGGCGGTTTCAGCCGCTGCCGGCTCCATCCTGCTGAGCAGCGCGATTCCGATGATCCTGCTGTCGACGGTCGGCAGCCTTGCCGCTGGTTATGTGCTCGGCCGACTGTCTCTCGCCACGCTCAGCCGGATCGAGGACCCGGCGAGCGGCACTGTGGTGCAATTTGCCGGAACGTTCGGCGTCTGGATCCTGGCCGACAGCATCGGGCTCTCCGCGATTATTACGATCGTAGTCTATGCCATGACCATCGCGCGTACCGCGCCGCGCCGCATGCCGGCTAGAAATCGCGTCAGCTCCTACTCGGTCTGGGAGACGGCGGTGTTCGTGCTCAATGTGCTGGCCTTCGTCCTGATGGGACTTCAGGCACGATTGATCGTCGGCCGGCTGGCCGAGCAGGGGCAGGTCGAAGCATTCGTGTTCGCCGCAACCGTTCTGGCTGTCGTCATCGTCTCGCGTCTCGTCTGGGTGCTGGGATGCGGCGCGATCATGAGGTGGCTTGCCAGCTTCGGCGACGCGGACCGTCAGGCCGAAGCCCCGTCGTTTCGCGGCGGTCTGCTGATCGGCGGGTGCGGCATGCGCGGCTTGGGCACCCTTGCGGCAGCGTTTGCCTTGCCGGCCGACTTTCCCGGCCGCGACCCGATCGTGCTCGCCGCTTTCTCGGTCGTCCTCGGCACCCTAGTGCTGCAAGGCATCAGCCTGAAGCCGCTACTGCGCCTGCTTCGTCTCGACCCGGACGAAATTGTCGACCGCGAAGTCGCGCAGGCGCGCGTCGCCATTATGCAGGCAGCGCTGGACGTGTTGAGCGGCAAGACATCGAATGCCGCGGCCGTGGTCCGCGAGCAATTTGCCGCGCAGCGCATGATCGCTGAAAATCCTGGCGATGGCCAGGCTGCAACCGAGTACGACAGGTTGCGCCTCTATGCCATCAAGAGCCAGCGCGACGCATTGGAACAGCTGCGTATCGACGGGACGATCGGCGACGAAGCGTATCATCGCCTGGAGGAGGAAATCGACTGGGCGGAATTGGCCGCTTCTCCGCCCGGACGATTCCAGCCGCTGACGACTTAGCCGCGCAACCTGGCCCAAGCTCTCTGCATCCGGCTGCACATTGCAACCAATCCGCCAAACCGCTACTGCCATCACAAAATTGAGCCGGTTAAGCAATGAAGCTGGTCAGCTACAACATCCAGTACGGTTTCGGCAGCGACGGCCGCTACGATCTCGCGCGCAGCGCCAAGATCGTGGCCGGCGCCGACATCATCGGGTTGCAGGAAGTGGAACGGCACTGGCTGCGCAGCAACGAAGACGACCAGCCGGAAATCCTTTCGCGGCTGCTGCCGGACTACCATTGGGTTTATGGCCCGGCCTTCGACATGGACGCCAGCGAGCGGCGTGACGGCCGCATCGTCAACCGGCGGCGACAATTCGGCACCATGCTCCTGTCGAAGCTGCCGATCGTCTGGTCGCGCCTGCACACGCTGCCGCTGCGCCGCACCGTACGTCCGCTCAACACTCGCAACGCCGCGCTCGAATGCATGATTTACACCCCTGCCGGTCCGGTGCGGGTGCTGTCGCTGCATCTCGCGCATATCGCCGCCGAAGAGCGGCTGGAGCAGATCGAGTACCTGCTCGCCGAGCATCGCCGGGCGCCGTCCGACGGCGGCCCGTGGAGCGGCGCCGATGACGAACCCGAGCGCAACTGGAGCAATGGCGAGCCGGAGCCGGAAAACCCGCTGGCGGCGATATGGATGGGCGATTTCAACATGGAGCCGGGCAGCGCCGAGTACCGGCGCATCGTCGGCAGCACGCCGTACCATCGCGGTGCTGCCTATTTCGACGGTTTTGTCGATGCCGCCGCCATCGCCAGCGAACCGACGGCGGATTTCCACACCCATGTGAAGAAGATCGACGGCAGGCTGGCAAAGCGCCGGCTCGATCATTGCTTTGTCGGCGGGATGTTGGCGGGACGCGTGCGCTCGGTCAGCGCCGATATCGGCGAAATCGCTTCGGATCATTTTCCGCTGCGGGTCGACATCGACCTGGAAACGCCGTTCACGACGGGGGCCGGAGGCGGATGAGCCGCCGATGAGCTTGTTCGTCTTCTTCGCGGTACTTGCCGCCGCCGCCATGCACGCGATCTGGAACGCGCTGGTCAAGGTCCATCTCGACCGC
Organism: Mesorhizobium sp. M1322; assembly: GCF_040318085.1. Classification (NCBI taxonomy): domain Bacteria; kingdom Pseudomonadati; phylum Pseudomonadota; class Alphaproteobacteria; order Hyphomicrobiales; family Phyllobacteriaceae; genus Mesorhizobium; species Mesorhizobium sp. M1322. The sequence continues at coordinate 9,269 of NZ_JAMYLP010000093.1, read as the reverse complement.
TTCCTGTCGATCACGCTGATGACGCTCGGCATGGGCGCCGTGGCGGTTCTGGCCCTGCCTTTCGTCGAGGTGCCGAAATCGGAAGTGTGGCCGTACATCATCGCGTCGGTGATCTTCCACATGGGCTACAGGACGTTCCTGATCGGCGCCTACAAGGCCGGCGATTTCGCCCAGACCTATCCGCTGGCGCGCGGCACGGCGCCGCTGCTTGCAGCACTTGGCGGCATCGTGGTCGTCGCCGAAGTTCCGGCGCCGCTGGCTATTGTGGGGATCATCCTTCTCTCGGCCGGGACGCTGGTGTTGTCGTTTCGCGGTGGCGCGCAACTGGAGAGGCTGAACCTGCGTGCGGTTGGCTTTGCGCTGGGCACCTCGATCTTTATAGCCAGCTATACGCTGTCCGACGGCAGCGGCGCGCGGCTGGCCGCTACCGCATCGAGCTATGCCGCATGGCTGTTCGTCTGCGATGCGCTGTGGGCGCTGGTGCTGTGCCTGATCTTCCGCGGATCAAAGGCGCTGCCGGTGCTGGCGCGCGATTGGAAGGCGGGCGTGTACACCGGCGTGCTCAGCGGCGCCGCCTACTGGATCGTGATGTGGGCGATGACCAAGGCGCCGATCGCCTCGGTCGCGGCGCTGCGCGAAACGTCGATCCTGTTCGCCATGATGATCTCGGTGTTTGCGCTCGGCGAGAAGATGACGGGATGGCGCGGTGCCGCCGTGCTCAGCATTGTTGCCGGTGTCGTCGCGCTGAGGCTCGGGTAAGCTAAGCGCTTATCTCGAGGTCGAACACCATCAGTCCGTGGTTCCGCCTTCAAGCGCCGCGACCAGCCTTATGCCGCGCGGTTGCCCGAAAACACGGCCGGCGGCAGCGGTTCGCGGCCAAGGATCAGATCGGCGCCCTTTTCGCCGACCATGATCGTTGGCGCATTGGTGTTGGAGGAGGGGATGCGCGGCATCACCGAGGCGTCGCAGACGCGCAACCCTTCGATGCCGCGCAGCCTGAGATCCGGCGTCACCACGCTCATCGCATCATGACCCATGCGGCAGGTGCCGACAGGGTGGTGGTCGGTCTTGGAACTGCGGCAGGCATAGTCGAACAGCTCGTCGTCGCTGGTGAGTGTCGGCCCCGGCAACACCTCGCGCAGCACATAAGGGGCAAGTGCCTTCTGTCGCATGATCTCGCGCGCCAGCCTGAGCCCCTTGATCGACATGTCGCGATCGTGGGGGTCGGACCAGTAATTCGGATCGATCAGCGGGTGGTCGGCGGGGTCGGCGCTGTTCAGCCGCACCGTGCCGCGCGAATGCGGGCGCAGGAAGGCCGAGTTCAGCGTCACGCCCGGATTTTTCAGCTTTTCGACGCCGGCCTCGATGCCGGAACCGAGACCGAGATGCAACTGTATGTCGGGCGAGGCGGCGGTCGGGTCGGCGTACCAGAAGCCACCGGTCTCGAACAGGCTGGAGGCAACCGGTCCCTTCTTAAGCAGCAGATATTGCAGGCCGGCCCATGCCGTCCGGTGCAGCTTGGCGTAATTGTCGTAGGTGTGGTCGCCGGTGCATTCGGCAATGACGAACAGGTCGAGATGATCCTGCAGGTTGGAGCCGACGCCGGGCAGATCGTGCACCGGCGTCACGCCGACCGACTTCAAATGGTCGGCCGGGCCGATGCCCGACTGCATCAGCAGCTTCGGCGAGCCGATGGCGCCGGACGAGACGATCACTTCGCGCTCGGCGCGCAGGGTCGTCGGCTGGCCGCCCGGCCTGTCGACGATCTCGACGCCGACGGCGCGGCCCTTGTCGATGACGATGCGCGTCACCAGCACATCTGTCCTGACGGTCAGGTTCTTGCGTTCGCGGATCGGCCGGAGATAGGCGACCGAAGCAGAGGAGCGTCTCGCGTTTCTCTGCGTCAATTGGTAATAGCCGATGCCCTCTTGGGCTACCCCGTTGAAGTCCGGATTAAAGGGAATGCCCATCTCCTGTCCGGCGCGGAAATAAGCTTCGCAGATCGGCAGCGGCGCAATCGGGTTCGAGACGCCGAGTGGGCCTTGGTCGCCGTGAAAATCGTTGGCGTAGCGCTGGTTGTTCTCGGCCCGCTTGAAATAGGGCAGCACGTCGCGGTAGCCCCAACCGGCAAGGCCCTCTTCCTTCTCCCAGGCGTCGTAATCGCGGGCGTTGCCGCGCGTGTAGATCTGGGCGTTGATGGAGGAGCCGCCGCCGATCACCTTGGCCTGCGTGTACCGGAAGACGCGGTCCTTCATGTACTTTTGCGGCACGGTCGACCAGCCCCAGGCGGCGATGCCCTTGGTCATCTTGGCGAAACCTGCCGGCATGTGGATCAGCGGATGCCAGTCCTTGCCGCCGGCTTCGAGCAGCAGCACTGAATTCGATGGCTCTTCGCTCAGCCGGTTGGCGAGGACGCAGCCGGCCGGGCCGGCGCCGACGATGATGTAGTCGGTCATGGCGTCACCTGCTCACAGTCTCGGCACCGACAGCGCGCCGTCGACATTGACGATCGAGCCGGTCGAAAAGCCGAGCTTGCCGCCGGCGAGTGCCGCCACCGCGGCGCCGACATCGGCGGCTTCGCCCCAGCGCTTTGCCGGCACCAGCCCGCTGTCGATCAGCGCGTCGTATTTGGCCGTCACGCCTGCGGTCATGTCGGTGCGGATGATGCCCGGCCGCACCTCGAACACGCCGACATTTTCGGCGGCGAGCCGCAGCGCCAGGGTCTTCACCCACATCGAAAGCCCAGCTTTGGAGATGCAGTAGTCGGCGCGCTCGGGCGAGGCCATTTCGGCGCTGACCGAGGTGATGGTGATGATCGATTTTGGGTGATCACCCGGCGCTGCAAGCATCGCCTTGGCAACGGCTTGGCTGAGGAAGACGGTGCCGCGCAGATTAATGCCGAGGATCCGGTCAAAATTCTCCGGTTTCAATTCCAGCAGGTCGCCGCGTTCGACCGCGCCGATGCCGGCATTGTTGACCAGGCAGTCGATGCGGCCGAAGGAGCGCATGGCGGCATCGATAAGCGTTGTGTGATCGGAAAGTTTGGCAATATCACAGCGATGGTAGGCGAACGCTGCACCACGCGTTGTGATATTCTCTATGAGCCGTTTGGCAGGGTCGTCGGCAAGATCGGCGACCAGGATGTCGAAGCCGGCATCTGCGAGCGCCTCGGCGCAGGCCAGCCCAATGCCGCGCGCGCCGCCGGTTACGATGGCGGAGGGCCGGGTCATTGGAGGCTAGCTCTGCGGGCGTCAGCGCTGCCCCTCATCGCCCTGCCGGGCACTTCTCCCCGTATAGTGACGGGGAGAAGGACGCCGTCATCGCCGCTTTCGCTAATCGTCAGCGTTGCAAAAGAAGCGCCGGGGTTGCTGCCAGCGTTCTTCTCCCCGTTCACGGGGAGAAGGTGCCGGCAGGCGGATGAGGGGCGGCGCAGACCGATCATGCGACAAGCTCCGTCTTGCGGATATGGTCGGCGACACGCAGCGCCTGCGCGGCGATCGACAGCGCCGGATTGACCGCGGCCGAGTTCGGCAGGAAGCTACCGTCGACGACAAATAGGTTCCGGTGGTCGAACGAGCGGCAGAACGGATCGAGCGGCGAGGTCGCCGGATCGTCGCCCATCTTAACCGTGCCGCACTGGTGCGACGGCGTTCGCTTGTCGAAAGGCCGCGACAGGACGATCGGATAGCCGCAGGCGCGGAAGTTTTCACGCATCACCTTGGTCAGCCCGTCGAGCGACTGCATGTTGGAACGCCGCCACTGCATGACGATGTCCTTGCCGTCGACCATGATGCGGCTTTCGGGATCAGGCAGGTCCTCGCACATCAGATACCAGTCGACGGCGTGGCCGGCCATGAAGTCCAGCGCGAATTTGGGTGCAAGCTTGACGTTGGCCCTCAGGATATTGCCGTCGATCTTGCCGAGAAGCTGGACATTGCCGAGCGGCTTGCCGCCCTTGCCGTCGGACAGATAGTAGTCGTTGAGCATCAGCGTCTTTTGGTAGACGGATGTGTTCCTGCGGCGCGGATCGATCGCCAGCATGGCGCTCGAATTGTGGTTCATGAAGTTGCGGCCGACCTGGTCGGAACGGTTGGCGAGACCCTTGCCATCGGGGGAGGGCGAGCGCAGCAGGATGACTGCTGAATTGACCGCGCCGGCCGAGAGGATGACCAGCTTGGGCGTGACTTTCTTCAGCGTGCCATTCTGGCGGTAGTGAACGGCGGCGATCGTCCTGGCATCCGATGACGCTTCGAGATATTCGACATGGGCACCGGTCTCGAGCCTGATGTTCTTGTCGGCAAGGGCTGCCGCCAGCGGCCCCGTTTGGGCGTCGACCTTGCCGGTCCCGGTGTTGGGAAAGGCATCCCAGCCTGTCTTGCCGTCCTTCAGCCAGGCATCGATATCGACACCGAGCGGCAGCGATGCCGGGTGCAGGCCGAGCCCCTTGAGTTCGGCGCGGGCGCGCGCGATCGGCGGCTCGTCCGGCACCGGCCCGAAGGCGTACGGGATCGAGTGGAACGGTTCGGTCGGATCCTCGCCAAGTGCGCCGCGCACACGAAAAAGCTGCTCGGCCCTGGAGTACCATGGCTCGAACTCTTCATAGGAGAACGGCCAGGCCGGCGAGATGCCGCCATAGTGCTCCATGGCGGAAAAGTCTTGCCTGCGGTAGCGGATCAGCACCGCGCCATAGAATTTCGAATTGCCGCCGACATAGTAGTAGTTGCCGGGGTTGAACGCAGCACCCCCGGCCTCGCGCCACATCTCCTTCGGCCGGTAGTGGCCATCGACGAAGATGGCGCGCGTGTCGCGCGTGTGCAGCGTCGTCGGCAGCTTCTCGCCGCGCTCCAGCATAAGGATCGAGGCGCCACTGCCGGCAAGGCCGGAGGCGATCGTGGCGCCGCCGATGCCGGAGCCGATGATGACGATGTCCGGGTTTGTCATGGCTGTCAGAGGATACGGTTCTCGGTCGCCGGATCGAAGAACACTGCCTTGGTCAGGTTGAAGGCGAGCGGCGTGCTGGTACCCGGCTGGATGTTGGCGTCGGCGCGCAGACGCGCCACCACCGCCTTGCCGCCCAGATTGGTGACCGCGAACGTGTCGGAGCCGGCCGGTTCCACGACTTCGATATGGCAGTCGGCGGTGGCGATGTTCGACGCGTTGCGTTCGGCCCCTTCAGGATCGGTCAGGGCCTCGGGGCGGACGCCGAAGATGATCGGCTTGTCGTGGAATGCCGACAGACCCGTCGGCGCATCGGCCAGCGGCAGCGAGATCGGCTCGCGCGCCTCGCGCTGCAGCACCACGGAAAGCGCATTGCCATTGCCGCCGATCGTCGCCGGGATCAGGTTCATGGCCGGCGAGCCCATGAAGTCGGCAACGAACAGATTGGTCGGGTTGTTGTAGATTTCGGCCGGCGTGCCGAACTGCTGCACCTCGCCGTCGCGCATCACCGCGATCTTGGTGGCCAGCGTCATCGCCTCGATCTGGTCGTGGGTGACGTAGACGATCGTTGTGCCGGTGGTCGCGTGCAGGCGCTTGATCTCGATGCGCATGTCGACGCGCAGCTTGGCGTCGAGATTGGAGAGCGGCTCGTCGAAGAGAAAGAGCTTGGGGTCGCGCACCAGCGCGCGGCCCATCGCGACGCGCTGGCGCTGGCCGCCGGAGAGCTGGCTCGGCTTGCGCTGCAAGAGGTGGCCGATCTGCAGCACCTTCGCCACCTTGTCGATCGCCTTCTGGCGCTCCTGAGCCGGCACGCCGCGCATCTCCATGCCGAAGGCAATGTTTCCAGCGACAGTCATGTTCGGATAAAGAGCGTAGCTCTGGAACACCATGGCGATGTCGCGCTTCGAAGGATGGAGATCGTTGATCGTCCGGCCGTCGACGCGGATTTCGCCTTCGGTGATGGTTTCCAGGCCGGCGATGGTGTTGAGCAAGGTCGACTTGCCGCAGCCGGATGGGCCGACCAGCACGAGGAAGCCGCCCTTTTCGAGATCGACGTCGATGCCCTTCAGGATTTCGACCGATCCGAACCGCTTCCTCAGTCCATCAATTTCGAGAAAAGCCATTCGATTATCCTTTGACGGCGCCGGCCATCAGGCCGCGCACAAAATAGCGGCCAGCGACCACGTAGACGAGAAGGGTCGGCAGTGCGGCGATCATCGCCGCCGCCATGTTGACGTTGTATTCGACGACGCCGGTCGAGGTGTTGACGACGTTGTTCAGCGCCACGGTCATCGGCATCGCGTCGCCGGTGCCGGCATAGGCCGAGGCGAACAGGAAGTCGTTCCAGATGTTGGTGAACTGGTAGATGACGGTGACGACGAAGATCGGCATCGAATTCGGCAGCATGATGCGCCGGAAAATCTGAAAGAAGCTGGCGCCGTCGACCTGCGCCGCTTTGACCAGTTCGGTCGGGAAGGCCTCGTAATAGTTACGGAAGAACAGCGTAGTGAAGCCAAGCCCGTAGACGACGTGGACAAAGACCAGGTTGACCGTCGGGTTGCCGAGACCGAATGAAAATCCCGTCGCGTTTCGCAGCGTCACGCCGAAACGCCCGAGGCTGCCGAGGATCGTCGCCATCGGCAACAGCACCGACTGGAACGGGATGAAACAGGCAAACAGCATCAGGCCGAAGACCAGCGTGTGGCCGCGGAAGCGCCACTTGGTCAGGACGTAGCCGTTGAGCGCGCCGAGCAGCGTCGAGATCAGCACCGCCGGAACCACCATCTTGATGGAATTCCAGAAATAGCCCTTGATGCCGGCGCAGGTGAGGCCGACGCAGGTCTCGCCCCAGGCTTTCGCCCATGGCTCGAAGGTCGGCGCCTGCGGCAGCGCCAGCATGTTGCCGTTCTGGATCTCGTCCATGGTCTTGAACGAGGTCACCAGCATGACGAATAGCGGCATCAGGTAGAACAGCGCGAACAGCGCGAGCAGGCCGTAGATGACGACGCGGTTGACGGTCCTGGCGCTGATGCCGCCAGTGCTCTGGCGAGCGGGAGTGGCAATGACGCTCATCGCGGCTTCTCCCTGAGCTCGGAGTAGAGATAGGGCACGATGATCGCGGTGATGGTCATCAGCATGATCACGGCGCTGGCCGAGCCGACGGCCATTTCGTTGCGCTTGAAGGTGTATTCATACATGAAGTTCGACGGCAGCCAGGCCGAGCCGCCCGGCCCGCCGCTGGTCAGCGCGACGACCAGATCGTAGGACTTGATGGCGAGGTGGGCGAGCACGATGAAGGCCGACAGGAAGATGGGCCTCAGCAGCGGGATGACGATGCGCCGGTAAAGCTGGAAGGTCGTCGCGCCGTCGATCTGCGCCGCCTTCATGATCTCGCCATCGATGCCGCGCAGGCCGGCGAGGAACATCGCCATGATGAAGCCCGAGGCCTGCCAGACGCCGGCGATCACCACGGTGTAGATGACGAAATCCTTGTTCTTGATCCAGTCGAAATGGAAGCTCGTCCAGCCCCATTGATGCAGCGTCTGCTCAAGCCCGAGGCCGGGATCGAGGAACCATTTCCAGGCGACGCCGGTGACGATGAAGGACAGCGCCATCGGGTAGAGATAGATCGGCCGCAACACGCCTTCGCCGCGGATCTTCTGGTCGAGCAGGATCGCCAGGAACAGGCCGAGCGCCAGGCAGATGAAGATGTAGAGAAAGCCGAAAATGCCCATATTGGTGATCGACGTGTACCAGCTCGACGGCGGGTCGCTCTCGAAGGTCCAGCGCCACAGCCGCTGATAGGCTCGCGGCCCGGTCAGCGCATAGGACGGGAAGGTCTTGGAGTTGGTGAAGGACAGATAGACCGTCCACAGGATGAAGCCGTAGACGAAGACAACAGTGATCGCAAAGCTTGGCGCCAGCACGATCTTCGGCAGCGCGTCCTGCAGGCGCGAACGCATGGAGACACCCGGGCGGGCACTATGCTCCGGCGTCAGCTTGATCTGAGTCGTGACCGTAGTCATGGGCTCCTCCCTTTCGGGTCCCTTCACCGCCGGGCGGGGAAGGCTAGCCCCGTTCAGACGGGGCGTTTTGGTTGATCGCCGGCGCCATTCCGACCAGAGGCCGGCCATCCTGGCTGGGTGGAACCTTCCCCACCGGAGCGGGGAAGGTCCTTTCATGCCGGTTCTTATTTGGCGTCTTCGATTGCGTTAACCAGCTGGGTCACGGCCTCGTCCGAGGTCTTGATCTGGCCGTGGACGAACTTCGAGACGACGTCCTTGTAGGCATTGGCGACCGCCGGAGGCGCGCCATAACCCTGGGCCAGCGAGCCAAACAGCGTGCCGCCTTCGTTGGCGGCCTTCAGGTCGGCCATGCCCTTCTTGCCGCAAGCGTCGAAGTCGGTGTCGGGCACGTCGGTGCGGGCCGGAACCGAGCCCTTGACGACGTTGAAAGCCGACTGGAAGCTCTTCGACAAAGTTGCGGTGGCCAAGGCGACCTGGGCGGCCTTGCGGTCCTCCGGAACGTCGAACATGCCGAACATGTCGGAGTTGTAGACCACGCTGCCGTCGGTCCCCGGGAAGCGGTAGCAAAGGAAATCGGTGCCCGGGGTCTTCTTGGCGGCGTTGAATTCGCCCTTTGCCCAGTCGCCCATCACCTGCACCAGCGCATCGCCCTTGATGACCATGGCGGTGGCGAGATTCCAGTCGCGGCCGGAGAAGTTCGGGTCGACATAGGTGACGAGCTTGGCGAGGTTGTCGAACGACTTCTTCATCGTGTCGGACTTCAGCTGCTCCTCGTCGAGGTCGTTGAAGGCCTTTTTGTAGAACTCAGGTCCGCCGGTCGACAGCACGACCGAGTCGAACATGGTGGCTTCCTGCCAGTTCTGGCCGCCAAGCGCGAGCGGGATGACGCCCGCCGCCTTGGCCTTGTCGAGCAGCGCGATGAACTCGTCAAAGGTCTTGGGCTCGGTGCCGCCGATCTTGTCCATCACCGCCTTGTTGATCCACAGCCAGTTGACCGAGTGTACGTTGACCGGAGCCGCGACCCACTTGCCGTCATAGACCGAGAATTTCTGCAGGGCGGCCGGAACGGACTTGTCCCAGCCCTCCTTTACCGCCGTCTCGGTCAGGTCGCCCATCACGCCGGCCGCGGCATAGTCGAGCACGGTATAGCCGAGCATCTGGGAGGCGGTCGGGTAGTTGCCGGCCGCGACCATCGCCTTCAGCGCGGTCATGGCGGCGGCGCCGCCCCCGCCCGCCCCGGGGCCGGCCTTCCAGGCAAAGCCCGGCGTGGCCAGCTCGTCCTTGTGCCGGTGTCGTTTAACCAAA
>NZ_JAMYLP010000092.1:0-22297 GCF_040318085.1 Mesorhizobium sp. M1322 | reverse complement strand
CCTGGTGGACGACGAAGCGTGCCCAGATAAGGCGACTGAAGCCAAGCACCATGGAGAATAGCCAGACGATTCTCGGCGTGGTCGGCTCATCGGCACGTGCGCAGGCTGCTGTCGATCGAGCTGCGTGTCAGGATGACCGCCGCAGCCTCATAGAGAAGTCCCCGCAAATGTCGATCGCCGCGTCGGGATATATGGCCTTCATAATCGACTTCTCCCGATTGGTAGCGGCGAGTTGTCAGGCCGATCCAAGCGGCAACAGAGCGGGACTTCTTGAAGTTGCCCGGATCTTCAATGGCAAGTGGCGAAAGAGGTTGCGGTAATGGCGCCGATGCCGGGGATCGACATGAGTATGCGGCATGCTTGGCTTTGACGTGCATCTGCGACAAGCTGGCGCCCAAGCTCGGCGGCACGGATGCGAATGCTGCGCCAGGCGTCCACCATCGGTAGGACGACAGGAGCAAGCTCGCTCTGATCGATAAGAAGGCTCCGGACATTCTTTTCGAATGTAGTTCCCTTACCGGCGGGAACGAGCAAGCCGAACGTTTTCATGATCCGTCGGATCTGGTTGGAAAGCTCGACGGTGATCCGGACCAGCCGAGTGCGTGCTGCCACGAGCGTGCGGGTCAACATACTGTCGAAGCCTTTCACGCGCACCTCGCGAAAGAATCCTGCTTCAGCAAGACGCGCCAAACCATCGGCGTCATTCGCATCCGTCTTGTTCGCCGCCATATCGAGAGCGGCTTTGGCATGGCGCGCATCGATGCAGATGGCTGGCAATCCCTCGGCGCGCAGCGCATGATAGAACCAAACTGACAGCGGGCCGGTTTCGAATACGACGCGCTTTGCGGCCGGCGCCCGCTTGCGGACAAGCTCGGCAATGATCCTGGGATCAGATGCGCACTTCCCGCGCCAGATCCGTTCGCCTTCACGGCGGATCGACACTGCCGTCTCTTTCATCGACACGTCGAGACCGATATGTTCTTCCATGGCTGTTCTCCGTTGATGCTGGGCCCGGCGTCCAGTCGTGAGCCCGTATTTCATCTTATCGGGGAACAGCCACCCTCCAAGGCTATGATCGGTTCAGGGCGCGTCGCTCCCGCGATTACCCCATGTGGACGCCCCCTCGACGGCATCGATGTGCCAGAATGGTGTGGTTGATCATCACTTGAACGGAGGCGTCCATGTTGGAAGTTAACACAATCGGATTGGACCTGGCGAAGAACGTGTTTCAGGCGCACGGCTCGGATGCGTCGGGAGCCACCCTGTTCCGCAAAAAGTTGCGCCGCGATCACGTGCTTCGGTTCCTAGCTGAGCAGCCGGCTTGCACGGTGGCGATGGAGGCGTGTGCCGGCAGCCATTATTGGGCGCGGGAGATCGCGAAACTGGGTCATGGCGTCCGGCTGATCGCTCCGGGCTACGTCAAGCCTTTCGTCAAGCGGCAAAAGAATGATGCAGCCGACGCGGAAGCGATCTGCGAAGCGGCCCAGAGGCCGACCATGCGTTTCGTGGCGGTGAAGAGCGAAGAGCAACAGGCCGCGGCCATTGTGTTCCGCGTCCGCGATCTTGTGGTTCGCCAGCGGACCCAGACGATCAATGCAATACGCGGCCATCTTGCGGAATTTGGACTTGTGGCTGCGCAAGGCCTCTTCCACGTCACTAAACTTGTTACGGCGATCGAGCAGATGGACTCCACTGTCCCCGAAGCCGCCCGCCCGATCATGTCTTTACTCGTTGAGCAGTTGCGTCGCTGGATGCGAGAGTGGCCGAGCTCGACCGAGAGATTGGCCGGCGCGCCAGAGACGATGCGGAAGCCAAGCGCTTGATGACGATTCCCGGTATAGGACCGATCACCGCGACGGCGCTTGCCGCGTTGGCCCCGTCCGCTCAGACCTTCAAGAGAGGCCGGGACTTCGCGGCATGGCTCGGACTAACGCCGCTACAACGTTCTTCGGGCGGCAAGCAAAAGCTCGGCGAGACATCCCGCATGGGCGAGCGAACCCTGCGACGGCTGCTGATCATTGGGGCCAGCGCCGCTGTGCGCTGGGCCATGCGGAAGGGGTCGACCGGGGATCCGTGGCTTTCGCGGATGCTTGAGCGCAAGCCACCCATGCTGGTCATCGTCGCCTTGGCCAACAAGACGGCGCGCATCGTGTGGGCATTAATGGCCAAAGGTGGAACCTATCGAACGCCGGCCATAGCAGGATAGTCCGCTCCTCGAGCGGGCTGCCATGGTGTGAGAAGGTCGAACGGAGAGTATGGCGCAACGGTCAACGAGACGGGATCGGGAAAACCAGATCATGGATACGCGCCTTGAGCGCGCCAGGTTGAATTGGACCCGATCCGCGAACTCCCATACGGGCCCGCGGCATGTAACAGCCGCAACAGAGGCCGGACACATGTCAGCACCCGACCACGCTCCGCGCTCTTCGAAAAATTCTTCTTGCACCAACGGGGGCGTCCACACATGTCCATGACGACTACGTCGCCCTCCGACAATGTCGGGACCAGCACCTGCTCGACATAGGCCAGGAACACGTTGCCGTTCATAGCGCGGTCGTAGACGAAGGGCGCTGTCATGCCCGTCAGCCGCAGCGCTCCGGTGAAGGTCGTGGTCTTCCAGTGGCCATGCGGCACGCCGGCCCGGCAGCGCTCGCCGCGCGGCGCTCTTCCACGCAGGCGGGTATGGCGCGACAATCTGGATGAGACGGGCGCTATCTGGCGATGGGTAGGCAGATCGTCGGCGCCATGCCGGCACGGCTTCGTCCACGGCTGGACCGTCACAGCGGTCAGCCGCGCGTCCGCACCAAGATTGGCATGGCCAATCTCGCCTACAATCTCACCCGCTATGTCTGGGGCACGGACTCTCAGCGAATTTGAAGTACCTTCATGACGCCGGAGACAAGACTGTTACAGAAAATCTCATATCTTTAACTCAACGAATGCGCATTTCTGGGAGATCATGGTGCGACGTTTGTTTTTGGGGCAGCTCATGACAATTGCCGACTCGGCGCCGTGCATTTGATGTTGCTACATTTTGCCACGGCCACGAAGTGGCTGTCCCACAACATGAACGCGCCCGCGCCCACAGCTCCGACCCGAAGGAATTCGCCCTATGAGCAAGGAGATTGCCGCTATGCCCAATAAGTTCTCGCCTGCGAGCGATGCTAGCCTCGCAATTTTTGAGCGCCTCGAGTCCGAGGTGCGTGGCTACATCCGGTCGTTTCCGGCCCTATTCGATCGCGGGGTTGGCAGTACCCTCATTGATGCACACGATCGTGAATATCTCGACTTCTTCGCGGGATCGGGCGCCCTCAACTACGGACATAATAACCCGGCGTTCAAGCAACCCTTGCTGGATTATATTGAGCGCGAGGGCATCGTGCACGGGCTCGACCTCGCCACCAGCGCGAAGAAGGCATTTATCGAGGCCTTTGAGCGATATATTCTGAAGCCGCGTGGTCTGACTTACAAATTGCAGTTCACTGGTCCCACAGGTACGAACGCGGTCGAGGCGGCACTGAAGCTGGCTCGCTTAGTGACTGGCATGTCAAACATCATCTCGTTCACGAACTCCTTTCACGGGGTCAGCGCTGGATCGTTGGCAGCGACCGGAAACAAGAAATATAGAAGTACCACAGGCTACCCCCTCGCTCACGTGACATCTTTGCCGTACGATGGCTATCTCGGCCCTTCAGTAGACACGATTGATTACTTTGAGAAGCTGCTCAACGACCCTAGCAGTGGCCTCGATAAGCCTGCCGCGGTCATTCTGGAAGTAGTCCAGGGTGAAGGGGGCATCAATCCTGCTAGTTTTCAATGGCTGCAACGGCTGCGTGACCTGACCTCGCGCCGCGAAATCCTGATGATCGTCGATGACATCCAGGCTGGTGTCGGTCGCACGGGGAAATTTTTCAGTTTTGAAGCGGCTGACATCGTGCCTGACATCGTTACTCTGTCGAAGTCCTTGTCGGCGATCGGTACGCCGATGTCCCTCGTTCTTCTGAAGCCTGAACTGGATGTTTGGTCGCCTGGCGCGCACAGCGGTACGTTCAGAGGCAACAACCTTGCTTTCATTACTGCTCGCGCGGCTCTTGAGACCTACTGGGCCGACTCCAAATTTGAGGAGGAAATCGCTCGCAAGTCCGCGATCCTGGCTGAGGAACTCAAGTCAATCGCAAACGATTTCCGCAACCTTGGTCTGAATGTAAGGGGTCGCGGCTTGATGTACGGGCTCGTCTTTCAAAAGCACCACTCATTGCCGGTCCAAATCTCACGGGAAGCTCTTCGTCGCGGCTTAGTGATCGAGACCTGTGGGGGGCGGAATGAGGTGCTGAAGTTCCTTGCTGCTCTCACCATTGCCGAGGCTGACCTGCGCCGTGGTCTATCCATTGTTCGCGACAGCATTGGCGCGGTGCAGGACAGCATCTGCCACACGGGTCTATAATGGAGCCGCTAGGTTGGGCCGCCCGGACGGCTGCTGCGATCGTGCAGAGGCGAGTGCGTCATGGGTCCTACGGAAAACTTTCAACTCTTGGCCTGTTGCCGGTTCAGTGGACAGGCACTTAAGCTAACATCGCTATTTCCTCGAACTCAACTGGGCTGAGATAACCCAGCGTCGAGTGGCGCCGCTTGGGATTGTAGAAGCGCTCGATGTAGTCGAACACGTCCGCCCTGGCTGCGTCCCTCGTCCTGTAGACCTTGGGGGCCGTCCTCTCGGTTTTGAGCGACGAGAAGAAGCTCTCCATCGCCGCATTGTCCCAGACGTTGCCGGACCTGCTCATCGAGCAGGTGATGCCATGGTCGGCCATCAGCCGCTGGAACTGCTCGCTCGTATATTGGGCGCCGGCAGCAGACTGTCGGGCTTGCCTCTCCTCCAGATCGCCATGATGAGGGCGTCGGTGACGAGTTGGGCTGTCATCTCGGCCTTCATCGACCAGCCGACGACGCGGCGTGAGAACAGGTCGACTACCGCGGCAACGTAGAGCCAGCCTTGCGCGGTCCAGAGGTAGGTGAAGTCGGCCACCCACTTCCGGTTCGGTGCCGATGCCTCGAAGGCGCGGTCGAGGATGTTCTGCGATACTGACGCGACCAGCCGCTCCCCAGCATCCTTCGGCAGGCCACGTCGGCGTGGCCGGGCTCGCAGGCCGTTCTCCCGCATCAGCCGTTCGATGCGATGCAGGCCGCAAGAAAGCCCTCCGCCAGGACATCGTGCCAGAGCCGGCGTGTGCCGCAGGTGCGGTCGCTGCTCTTGAAGCTTCGGTCTATCTCGACAAGAAGAGCCTCGGCATACCGGGACCGGGCGCTGGGGTTTCGGTTGAGCCAGGCATGGAAGCCGGAACGGGACACACCCAATGCACTGCACAGCCATGCCACCGGCCAGATGCTCCGGTGTTTCGCGATGAAAGCGAACCTCATGTCACTTCCCTCGCGAAGTAGGCTGCGGCCTTTTTTAGGATGTCGCGCTCCGCCTTGAGCTTCGCCACTTCGCGTCGCAGCTTGTCGATCTCGAGCTGCTCCGGCTTCATTTGGCCGTGGCCGGGAAACGCATGCTGCGGATCGGCCGACAGATCACGTATCCATTTGCGCAGCACATTCTCGTGCAGGTCCAGATCCCGAGCCGCCTGCGCGACCGCAACACCCCGTTCCTTCACCAGCCTCACAGCCTCAAGCTTGAACTCGCGGCTGAACTTTCTTCTCTCCATGGGAAAACTCCGGTTCCATCTTCAACACCTTAACTCGGTGTCCAAGGAACCGGCAGCAGGCCATCTTGAATGTTGCATTGGCCGACGACGCGCACCAGGGGCGTTCGCTCGCACGGGTGGTCAGTCCGAGGACGTGGCACAGCGCGGCGAGATGCTAAGAGCAGTCGAGGGAATGCTGGTTCGCGGGCTCAGCCCAACATGAAAAGTCGCCGTGGCGCCTTTGTGAGAACCTCGACGCCGGATTCGGTGACGCGAATGCTTTCGCTAAGCACGTAGCCGAAGTCTTCCTCGACCCAGGAACCGAGATGCAAGTGAAAGGTCATGTTTGGCTCGAGAACCGTGGTATCGCCAAGCCTAAGGCTGGTCGTGTTTTCCATCCAGTCGATACCGATGGAGTATCCGGCGCGCGACCGCTTCTTGAATCCGTGTTTCTCAGTCGTGCTGTGAATCACTTTGGCCACTTCGCCGCTGACCGCGCCGGCACGGACTACATTCAGCCCCGCCTCGAGACCGGCAAGCTGGGCTTCGTGAATACGCAGCAAGCGATCGGACGGTTTGCCGAGGACATAGGTCCGGCAGATCGGAGCGTGGTAGTCATGCCGGACGCCGGCGATTTCGAGATTGATCTGTGATCCTTCCCGGAAGGTGTCTTCGCTCCAGGTCGTATGCGGATTTCCAATTCGGGATGTGGCGCAGAGATAGGGGGTCGCGAGCCAAGTTCCTGGTTTGCCATTCGCTCCCCGGGCGAGCGTCCCGACAATTTCGGCGATGGCATCCGCCTCCCGCATGCCGGGGCGCATAACTTCCGCGGCCCTGAGCACACCAGCGTCCGAAATCGCCGCCGCTTCGCGCATGATGATAATCTCGAGATCCGACTTGAGCCTGCGGATTTGGCTTATCACCTTCGAGAAGTC
Source organism: Mesorhizobium sp. M1322 (assembly GCF_040318085.1). Classification (NCBI taxonomy): domain Bacteria; kingdom Pseudomonadati; phylum Pseudomonadota; class Alphaproteobacteria; order Hyphomicrobiales; family Phyllobacteriaceae; genus Mesorhizobium; species Mesorhizobium sp. M1322. Next base: position 15,681 of record NZ_JAMYLP010000092.1, on the reverse strand, counting down.
CTCGATGCGCGCCTGCACCAAACGGCTCTTGAACTTTTTAGCCGAGTCGACCGTCAAGTTGCACAGCTCGAACCCAATGCCGCCCTGCCCCAGTCCCTGGTCCAACAGGAAGTCGGTCACCGCGTCGTAACCGTTCTTGTCCGGATTGCCCATCAACTCTTCCGAGTAGCCGATGATGCTGTCGCGTTCCATGAACGTCTCCTGGACGGCCGCCGCAACGTCCATCCAGCGCAGGATGAAGACCGGCTCTTCCCGCGAGGCTAGGATGACGACACCTCGCGAGTCATATGAGTGAGCGACGGACCCCGTGAGGTAAGTGATATGTGCTTTGTCGGTGATGACAACCGCGGCGATTTCAAGCTCAGCCATCTTCGCTTTCACCGCAGCGAGCCTGCGCTGATATTCCGAGCGAGGGAATACCTGCGGACCTTTGACTATGGGCATAAAAACTCCCTCGTTAGATGAGACGGCATTGGACGCGGGGTAAAGCTCCGTCGATACGAGTAGACCCAACCGAAACTCTGCGCGAAGCCTCAGGCGGCCGGCTCCGGTGAGGTGCGCCTAGCCAGCTTGTTTGCACGCCACCAGCCAGCCGTAGCACCGCTACCCTGAGCACCGGCAGCAGCGTCAGCAGCGACGCCACCGCAGCGATTGTCGGGTCGATTTCGTTGCGCATATTCTCCCACATCTTCAGCGGTAGGGTGCGGATAGAGAATCCGCATCACCACAGAGTTGCCGGTTGCGATGGCGCATGCCAGCGAACGGGCCGTTAGTTCTAGCGGCCCATTCCAAGGAACGATGTGTGCGGACACGCCGAACGGACTTCGAAGAGTGTAGTCGACTAGGTTGGCCCCGCGCGGGATCGAGCGACCTTCAATCTTGTCGGCCAAGCCACCGTAATACCTCAGGTACTGATGGCGGTCCGAACTTCCTCATGGGCGAAGTTCAACGCTTTCCCAGTCTCGATGCAGTTAACAGTCGCAACTTTGTCCTCTCGCGCTTCAAGTGCGTCTGCAACGCGAAACAGCATGCGTCCACGCTCATAGGGATGGATGTCTATCAAAACGCGGTCGCGGAAAACGCGATGAGCGGCAGCGACGGCAAGCTCGACATCGTCGGGCCCTGCTTCTGCTACCACGGCAATCGTCTGCGCATTCGATGGGTCATCCACCTCGATCCGTTTGCCGGACCAAGAATCCCGCCATTCCCCATCTATGTAATTCTTGATCACCTCTGTGGTAGCCATTCCCAGTTCTTTCCGGAAATCTCATCAACCCGCACCGCGGCTGGCGTCTCTGTCTTGCACAAATTGCAAAGGCCTCGGCTTAACCGTGAGCCGCGTCATGACCGACAACGGTGGCCCCTTCACCAGAGAGCCTTCGCCAGACATGCCGCCCCTCATCTGCTCGTTTCAGACGGTCAAACGACTCTATATCGCTGGACATCAACTTTGAACTCATTCGATGAACTTGATCGCCGCAGGATAATCTGATAAATTTTTATAGCGATGCGTTATTTCCTCGCCAACCATTATGTCCTTTGTTGCAATAATAGTAGCCCACGCGCCGGCGTCCCCGTCAGTCCAAATTGTTTCTGCATTCGGATTAAACGAGTGATTCACTATAGATATAAAACCAAATACAACGTAACCAGCCAGATCGCTGCTACTATGGTCATCGCGAACGAAGTAGTATTGCAATAATCCCGTGCGCCTGAACATATATTCTGCCTCTTGATCAAATCCCCAAGTTGGGGCTCGATCAATAACATCTCCGGCCGTGAATGGAATATTTGCAAACAAGCCACGACCCTTGCCGGGAACACGTTTTACATATACTGCGTTACTTCGATCGAAGATCTTGTCGACCATCGCTGGTCTCCTCTTATGCTGAGCATTAACGTTTCCTGTGTGCGCGTTCGCACTGGCGAGGCCACCATTGAGCTTTCGGTCGGGCTTTAGCAGTATGCTGCTTCAGAGAAGTCGACGGCCAGCGTAGATCCCGGCCTGCGAGGATCGCCGATCTTGACGTGAGGTCATCTTGGCTGAACGGCCATCGATCTGTTCCGAGTATCGCCCCTGCTCCCGCCCACGTGGTTCCCGACAACGGTGCCTCGCCTGCGCTAATGCCAACTGATCACTGGGATCAGCAGTGCGTCTTCTGCCGGATTAATGCTCAAACTTTTCATCATAGGAACCTCTGCCACGCCATTGTCTCCAGCGAAGATAGCGTGTCCTCCGCCTCGTGATACCTACCAAAACGCGTGGGTGCTTTTGCCGCGTAGGACGTATTAATATTAACGCCGATTGTTTCTGTCGCGTACCTCCCGATGGACACCTCGAAAAACTTAGCCTTCGGCGAACCGAGTTGATCACCGTGCCGCTGATGTTCGGAGAGGCTGCGGGACGGACTCGTCCTATGACCCCTTATGCGCGGGAGATTCGCTGTAAAAATAAGGCGAGCCACTGCCGATGAATGAGTATACAACACTTCTAGATGTAGCTAGACATTTAAGTTTACTTGATGAAGCAGCCCGTAGACTTGGCCTTCTGTTCAAAATGGGTGAGAACTTCGAAGAATATATCGAGATCACGGCAAATATTGTCGGCAAGCCACAGACCGATCCGAGCTTCAGGCCGGATTGTTCGCGGCTTGACGCAGGCCGTGCCTTCTGGATTATAGGAGAAGATCCGTCGGGAAAAGTAGCGCATGTTCAGGCTCTTCGAGTGGACTTGATCACCACCAACTTGGCCGAACATCTCGAGTCATTAAAAGCGTTCTATTCGAATCCAGAGCGCCTCTCCGGCTCAAGCCCGTCATGTATTTGCCGCGCGCCCGCCGCTCAAAACATAGCTCGGTTAGTAGCTTATCACGGCGACATATGGCTCCGAGAGGATTTTAGGGGGAAGGGTTTACCTAGAACATTTGCGGGAATTGCATTTGGGCTAGCGTGGGCAAAATGGAGACCCGATTTTATCTATGCCCTTGTCCATACTTGGTCAATTGAGAAGGGTGTCGCTGATCAGTATGGTTATCTCCACCGAGAACCACACGGGGCCATCTTGTGTTTATCTGACCGAGGGATCAAGGAGGATGATTGGCTTATTTGGCTAACGCGAGGCGAATTATCCCGGCTCATCAAAGGGACAGCAGCTAAGGCGCAAGCGCCGGGCCTCTCCTGATGGCTCTTTCACTTGCGGTCGGAGCGAGGCGAGCTGACTTGCAGCTGTAGGCAGCCGTGATCGACAGAGGTCAAGCTTTACCGTCGCCTTTACTGGGTAATGAACGAACGCAAGGCGTCCGCGGACCGGGTTCAGGCAATCTTCGAACCGTGCTTTGGCTCTATGTTTGCATAGGGTGTGGGAACAAGGTTGCTCAATTGGCGGGCCCTCAAGCCAGGGGGACGAAGTTATGGAAGAACATAGGGATGTTTTTGTTGGTTTGGATGTTTTCAGGGCCGGCCTTTCAATCGCCGTCGCCGAAGGCGGTCGGCACCAAGAGGCGCAAATCATACAAGCATTTTTTGCCGTGCTTGCGATGCACATAATCGAGCGCCCTCCTAAGAATTTGCAAGTAGCAGCGTTGCCATGCCACTTCCGGGACACCCTGCGGACCGTCGCGGCGCGGCCGTCAGGGTCGTCGGACACGACTATTTCTATTCCTCTGAGACCGCGCGCCTTCCGCGCTACGACGAAATCCTTCGAGGCCAAGCGGCTTCCGCGATGGGCCCCCTTCGGTCCCAGTCCAATTCGACCGCGATCAGCGCGCGTGGGTCATGGCGATGCCGGCTTAGGGCACCTTCGCTTAAGGGGCATCGAGGACGAGGTAGGCAACTTGCAGCGGACGCTCGGCAAGGCCTTCTCAAGTCCGGGCTCTAAGGAGGCACTTTGCTAAACGTACCTATGGCACCTGCTGCCTGTGTCGGGGCACACATATGCAAGGGAAGATTGGCTTGGCTTTCGATTACATAGTCGTCGGCGGCGGCTCTTCAGGATGCGTTATCGCGAACAGGCTATCGGCCAATCGAAGCAGCGTCCTGCTCATCGAGGCTGGTCCTGACTTTACCCCACAAGGCATCCCTGATGATATCCTCGATTCCAATCCCACGCGGGCTTACTACAATCTGCGATACCAGTGGCCGTCACTCACCGCGAGCACAGTGCAGGGTGTCAGCAGTCGCGTACACTATGAGCAAGCCCGGATCATGGGTGGAGGGTCTAGCATCAATGCTCAAGTAGCAAACCGGGGCGCCCCTGCGGACTATGATGAATGGGCATCGAGCGGTGTAACGGGCTGGGCTTGGGAAAATGTGCTTCCATACTTCCGACGGCTTGAGTGCGATCTAGATTTTAGCAACGATTTTCACGGCAATGACGGTCCGATTCCTATTAGGCGCGCGAGTAAAGCGGAATGGTCTGGGTTTATTCGCGCTGTATCAAACGCTTATAAAGATAGAGACATGCCATTCCTGCCTGATTTTAACGGCGAGTTTCGCGATGGTCACTCAGTTGTCCCATTGACGAACCGCAACGGCCATCGCGTCTCAACTGCGATGGCTTATTTGTCGGAGAGTGTTCGCGCTCGGCCCAACCTGACGATTTTGCCCGAGACCACGGTCGAGCGGCTAACTTTCTCAGGGCGTCAAATATCGGGCGTTGAGACTGGAAGTGAAACTGGCCGACGCTCCTACAGCGCGTCAACTGTCGTCATATGTGCCGGAGCAATTCATTCCCCTGCGTTGTTGATGCGGTCCGGAATCGGCCCGGCTGAGCAGCTACTAAACCTCGGCATTCCAGTTGTCGCAGATGTGAATGGCGTGGGGAAAAATCTTCAAGAGCACCCTGGGGTCGCCATCTCAGCCTACTTGAGACCAGAGGATCGCATGGCGCCCAACGCGACCGGCTACATTCAGATGCATGCTCGCTACTCATCAGGCTACGAGGGCTGCTCGTCAACGGATATGGCCATTTCAGCCCTCGCAAAGTCTGCGTGGCATCCGGTCGGCAAACGGCTTGGAACTCTCTATTTTTGGGTTAACCGCACTTACTCAACCGGAACGGTTTCGCTCAAGGACTCGTCTCATGCGACTGAACCTGAGGTGAATTTCAATATGTTAAGCGACAAACGTGACGCCGAGCGGCTGAAGGAGGCGTTTCGGTTCGTAACACGGCTGTTTGAGCATAAAGCGCTGGCAGCTGTCGCGCTCGACCCATTTCCTTCCACTTGGACTGGGCGAGCAAAGCGGATCAGTAAATACAATCGCTTAAATTACGGGCTCACTACCGTTATTGCGGCGCTTATGGATTCTTCCGCGCGGTTACGCCGAAGCCTCATTAGGTTTGCAATGACTGATGGTCGTGCCATCTCAGACCTCCTTAATAGCAACGAGCTTCTCGACGGCTTTATACGTCAGAATGTTTTTGGGAATTTCCACCCCACTTCAACCTGCAAGATGGGACCTGCTCTGGACCCAACCAGTGTTACGGATCCATCAGGGCGCGTTCACCGGGTATCAGGCTTAAGAGTCGCCGATGCATCGGTGATGCCGTTCGCCCCGCGCGCAAATACGAACATCCCTACAATCATGGTCGCCGAAAAGATATCTGACGCAATATTGAATGAGGGCTGATGGAGGTATCGGAGCGTAGGGTCAGTGTTGGAATTCGGCGGACCAGTCTGCTGAAGGTTGAAGTCATGCTTCATCCGGCGAGGTCAACTAACGGGTGCGGAGGATCGATAGGCAGCCAGCCGTGGACTGTCGCATCGAGCCTTGGCTAGAGGCCATCAAGGCTCAGAACAGTATGGCGGTGGTTCGCCGGAGACGCACCGGCTCGGGATCATCGACGATGGTCCGCTAGGCCGCGGTCGTCCCGCCGGTCATGTCCTCGACGCAAAGTTGGATCTTCTGGCCGGCCGCGCGTCAATGACCATCATCACAGCGATCACGGTCGCGTTGCGGGAGCCCTGACGCAAGCCATCGTGCCCTCGGTGATCACGCTTTCTACGCCAGCAGCGGGCCTTCCTGGCATCCTTGTTGGCCTTTGACCTTGCGCCAGACGAAAGTGTGGCTAGCCAGATGCTTGCCGATGGTGCGCCGCAAGCCGCAAGCGCACGCGTGGCGTGTTGTTCGCGCTGCCGATAGGCACGCAGGCGCTGCTCTTCCACTCCGCCGTTCGTCATCTACGGCATGGCGTGCCTGAGCGCCGAGATCTCAATGCCCCCCGTCAGCAAGCGCGCCCGGCGCAAAAATGACACTTACTTAACAAGAACGTTGCAATAGATTCACGATATATAACTATATTATGTATTGCCAATGGTGCATTCTATTTATAATTTGGGAGAACACAGAAATGAATTTGGACATCCCACTTGGTATCCTATACCCATGAACGGAGATTCATTCTTATATAACCCTAGAAGCAGGTACAGTACGGCTAAAAAGGTTCGACAACTCGCGTTATGAGTTTAATGGTGCCTCACGGAGTACTCGAGATGGAAGTAAAATACCACAATCTGCTGCGGCGTCTTCACATCCTAACGCGCTGGCTGCCTCGCACGACCTGCGCCCAGGGAACTGTCATCGTATGTGGACCCAGATGGACGATAGGCGCCGTCTGCAGAGCGGGTACCCCAAGCCGGCACACTACTGAGCGACGGCATACATACGTGCGGAGAAGGCGGACTCTGAGTTTCGAGAAGCCCACGGGGCAAAGCACACCAACGGAGCAGCAAATATGACCACGCTACCGCAAATTTCATTAGCGAAACTGGCAGCCACTGCAACGCGACGCGAAGAGCGCCAGCGCCTGCAAATGGCCTGCGAGGAGTTTGGGTTCTTCTATCTTGTCGAGCACGGCATCCCGAAGGAACAGATCACACAAGCCATCGAGGCTTCCCGGCGGTTCTTCGCGTTGCCCCAGTCCATCAAGGAACGCTACGGTCACGCTGCTCAAGGCATGTATCCCACTATCGCCCGTGGATACAGTCGGTTGCGTGGCGAAATCCTGCATCCCGACGCCGGCCCCGATCCAAAGGAAGTGTTCGACCTCGGAATCGATAGCGAAGGCGACCGGCGTCCATTTGCCGGAAGTACGCGCTTTCCGGACGACGCCTTGGCTCCTGGTTTCGCGCGAAGCCTGCTTGCTTTGCAGACTACAGTGCTCGACGGGGTTGTCCCGCAGCTCGGGACCGCGCTTGCCGACCTGATCGGTATGGAAGAGGGCTGGTTTCCACGCCATTTCAGCCCGCCGACGCTCGGCCAACGCGTGATCCGGTATCCAGCTCGCGGCGGCACGTGCGCCAAGCACACCGACGGTGGCTTTTTCACGCTGCTGCTGCAGGAGGAACTCCCCACGCGCTCTTTGCAGGTGTGGTTCCGCGAGCGCTGGATGCCAGTGCCGAGCCTGCCCGACAGTCTCGTAGTCAATTTGGGCGACATGCTTCAGGCCCTGAGCGACGACCGCTTCAAGAGTACGCCGCATCAGGTCGCGCACAGCGGTGAGAGTGACCGAATTTCGCTTCCTTTTTTTATCTATCCCGACATCGACGCTTGTCTGACTTCGTGCCAAGGGCGGCACGCCTTCAGGGTCGCCGAAATGATGCTGCGCAACTTCGAATCGGTCGAAGCGGGGAATGGCGCCGGAAGGGCGCGAGAGTTACAGTAAGCGTCCGGTCTTCTCAAGCGTGCGCAAACTATGGTGACGACGCGGCGCACCGGCGTTATGCGCTCCAAGAAACTCCCGCGGGCGCGCATATAGCGCGTTGGTTGCAACGCGCCCCGGGATGAAATGTGCTGATCATGTCACGTTGTGTGAATTGTGGCCGCACGAGACCCACGCGGGTACCTTGTCAGAGTTGCAGCCCACGCCGGTACGCTAAGCCGATGATTTCGCATCTGGGAATTGGACCGATTTCTCTGCTGCTGCGGCGCAGCCGCGCGAGCTTATTCGGGTACGCTGCGGCTATATTTTCTCCTTCAACGACGGGAGAATGCTCATGTGCGTGAGCCATGATCTCAACAACGCTTTACAATCAACCCAGAATTGGATCAGCGATCTGATGTGGAGACTTCGCTGGCACGATCGCGAACAGGTCTACCGAGCCCTGATTGCAACGCTGCATGCCCTGCGCGACTGCCTGAATCCCGACGAGGCCGTTTACATGGGCGCACAGTTACCAGCCTTACTGCGCGGCTTTTACTACGAGGGCTGGCATCCCACGCCGCCGCGCCACAGCCAGAAATCGAAATTCGTTTCTCGACCGGATCCACGACGGCGTTCATCGTGACCCAGCGGTGGATCCGGAAGAGGTTGCCCGCTCGGTCCTCGGCCAATTGGCGGACCGTCTGTCTGCAGTAGAGATCGAAGAGGCGAAGGCCGGCACTCCAAGAGTGCTTCGTGACCTTTGGCCAGTCTGACATGACATAAGACGTGTGAGCGTACCCACGAAGCCACCGGCCGGGACAGCCTTTGGACCAGGAAACGAATTGATGCTTCCTAGATCACAATGGGCCAGCCTTCGGGAATGCGGTTGATATCGGACTTGATCGTTGCGAGGCTCGGTCCTGGCACCGATGGCATCCCACATCAGCCTGTGGGTCAATGCGAGTCTGGTAGCGCAACCACGCACGCCCGCGCATCAGCTTTCGCCTGAGCTGCTCGGCCGGCAGAACGGTCTTTGAAACTCTTGCCCTCGCGACGCAGGAAGCGACCGAGATCGCCGGGACATAAGTGAGACCACGTCTCAGCCGGTGCCGCCGTCCACGCGTAATGTTGGCATCTCGCTCGACCTTGCGCAGTACGAGGCACATTGCTCGCCGCGATCAGATACGCCGATGACCACCCCAGCTTGCTAGGTGCACACTGCCCAACCGACGCTTGCTTGCGCGCCTACTTGTTCACGCTCGAGCACCTTCCGTGCGGCAGCCACTTCGAGCTCGTCCTCCTCTTGATCGATCCGCTTTGAGGCGGCCAAGGAATTAACGTAGCGGTCGTCATGATATCCCTGCCGCCAACGACAAGATGACGTAGTAAGAGTGTTTAGGTTAGAGGTGGCCCCACCCTTTTTTATAGTTCGATGATGCCGACGTTCACCGCTGTTATCGCAGCGACCATTCTACTACCGGCGTCCATTTTTCGCATTACATTTTTAATATGGAAGTTGACAGTATTTACGGAGATCCCCAAAATTATTCCTATTTCCCATGACGATTTTCCTTTTGCCGTCCATAAAATGCACTGTTTTTCTCTCGGAGAAAGGTCAGGAACTTCCTCGACCCCACTTGAACTGGAGAACTCCGCCACCCTCAGATGAACATGTAACGCGGCAAGCTGCAAGCAAGCCATTGTTTTTTCTGGAAATTCGCGCTCCCAAGGTCGAGCAAAACTCATGATCGCGAAGCTGCCATCCGGCCCGTGCAAGGGAACGCTAATGCCTGACCTTAAGCCGAACCTCGCAGCCTCATCGAAAACGCGACGCTCGTCTTCAGTCGTGCTTGCATTGTTATACACCTCGCTCCATCGGAAGGCGCCTGCCCGCTTTCGACTCGTTTTCACGATCGGGTCTATTCTGTCATAACTCATTTCGAAACAGCGCTCCTGCCATTGATGAGGATAGGTCAGGATGGGGGCCGGATGGTGTCGGACCGGCCTCAAGCGTCTTTGGTCGGGCGGGGAGCCATAGGCGATCCACGGGCAACCGAAATTGCGTGCAAAACTAGACAACAGATCGAACAACTGCTCGGATTGAGAAATGGCATCACTCTGTTCGAGAAACCGGCCGAGTTCGACGGCAAACGCCACTCTAGCCGCCTTCGGGAAATGGAACGGGACAAAAGAATCGGTTGGACACTCTGGTTGCCTGCCCTCGAAATCGGGGGCATTGATCGGCGAGAGTTTCATAGTTCTCTGCTCCGCAGCCATTTCGTCGGATCCTTTTCACTGACGCACAAGGATTCCGGCCGTGACGGCTGAGGGTGGGGGCCAGTCCTCGGCGGGCCGGAATCGCCGAAAAAGTTACCACTTTACTACGTTGCATAAATTATATTTGCGCTAAGCGTTGGTTTTTCCCATTTTGCAGAATTGTAGTATTTGTTGTTATATAAAAAATCCGTCGAAACTGAGCCGCATTTCGGCGCAATTCCTGGCAGGAGCTTCTTTCTCGACTTCTCGCGGAGCTTGCATCGCGCTCAAGACAGCGGTGCAAGCCGCAGCGGCTGAGGTTAGGAATCGCATCCCTCAAGGCATCCGGCATATCGTGCAGAGGCAGAATCGTCTTCTTGCAATGGCAGCACAATGGCTTCCTCCGCTGGCGTCAGCACCGCGCTTCTGAGCACCTAAGGCCCCATCGGTTCATCGGATGGCTTGATCCTCGCCGCCCCAATGCCGTGCTTCGATCGCAGCTAGCGAGGATGTTCCGAAGTTGCGCGGGATCAGACAGGCACCGACAGATTTGCAAGCCCGCCAAATGGAAGCACGCTGGCAGCAAGAGCCCGGGATGCAGGCGGCATACCGGCGGCCTGACCGTGGCTGCGATCGCCCGGCCTGAACCATCCCGCTCGCGCCGAACTGCCCGGCGAGGAGGTCGAGCTGCTGTGGGACCCTTTATCGACATGGAACCGGGACGGCTGCCTCTGGGCCTACAGGACCGACGTTCCAGATCTTGGCCTCACGGACTTCGGCCGCGAAAAGCTGACCGACCTCATGGGCGAGCACAAAGCCAATGGCGGCAACCGATCAAAAACGATGATGGCAAAGAGCCTTGGGCATGACCCCGCGCTCGCTCTTTATCGTCGCCACATCGAAGGCCAGCTTTCTGGCTACGCCGGACTTGCGCCAGCGCCTGGCGGAGTGCCAGGTATAGGCAGGCCCACCACCAGATCGGGTAACTAGGTCAACTTCAGGTCCACCAGAGAACAAGATCCGGGCGTGCGAATCCAAAGAAGCTGTTCAGCACCAGGCGAGGCCTTCCGTTGGCGGATTGACCGGTGACTCCGTGAACGAAACCGCCGTCGATCAGGGCGATATCTCCGGCCCTGAGCAGGAAGTCGCGACAAGGAACGGCATCGAGATAGGCTGCCGAATAGGGATATCCCGTGGTCTCCACACCTTGCGACTTTCGATCTGTGACCGTCGGCTTATGGCTCCAGAGCCGCAGGTTGCCACCCTCCTCGGCCATGCTGGGATAAAAGTTGAGTGCTGCGACGGTGTTGTGCGCCACCGAAGAAAGCTCGTAATCGTTCCCAGCACACAGGACCTGAGCGACATCGTCGTGGGGGTCCAAGGAAAACGTGCCGCTGCCAGACCAGCTGAGAGCGCGACAAACATTAGCCTGACCGTGCTCCGAACGGGCCAGCCGCAATTCAATGCCTTGTTTGTGAAGCTCGCGCTTCAACGCGTCGAACAATCCGCGGACCGGATCAACCAAATTGCCAAAAAGGGCGTCGACGTATGGTCGCACAGTTGCCGATGCTGTGAAATAGCTGGCTGCATCCTTCCTGTAGTGGGATGCGCCGACATATTGTCCGGGCACCCCATCTTTACGCTCCCTGCGACCGGGACTGTCAACAAAGTTAGCAGTGATTTCTTCCGCTATTTCCGTACTGAAAGCTTGCTTGACGTGCAGAGCGGTGATCTCACCTTTCAGGACTGAGATGATCTCCGCAGTGCTGATCGAGCCGGTTCGTTCTCTGATCTCGACAGGCGAGATGGCTGGGGCTTGGGATACTTGATTAGTCTCCATTGGCTTGCTCCTTTAGTGCGTGATCAAGGATGGCGATGCCATGATCGAGTTCGTCATCGGTGATGGTTATCGGTGGGAGGACTTTGATGACGTCGCGATTTGGTCCTGAAGATTCGATCAGCAGGCCATTTTCGAACGTGACATCGTGCACACGGCCGACAACGGCCTGCGAACGGCACTTGAGGCCGGCCATCAGACCGCGGCCGCGCTTTTGTTCGATGCACTTGGGAAATTTCGCAACAAGGCGGTCAAGGTGCGTTTGCAGCTTGATCGCAGTCCGCTCGATGCCTGCAGTAAACTGCCTGTCGGACCACAGTTTGCACATAGCTCCTGCTGTCACGAAGGCGAGATTGTTGCCTCTGAAAGTCCCGCTATGTTCTCCGGGTCTCCATATGTCCAGGTCGGGGCGAATCAGAACAATGGAGAACGGACTACCTGAACCGCTTAGGGATTTCGAAAGGCATACGATATCGGGTTCGATTTTCGCGAACTCGAATGAGAAGAACTCGCCCGTTCGTCCCGCACCCGCCTGGATGTCGTCGACGATCATAACAACACCGTGCTTGCGGCAGATGCGGTGAATTTCTGTAAGCCAAGCTGCGGACGCGGCGTTCATGCCGCCTTCTGCCTGGATGGTCTCCAAGATGATTGCGGCGGGCTTTTCTATGCCGCTCCCTGTGTCGCCCAATACGAAGTCTATGTAGCCCGCGGAATCGAAATCTTGGTTCGGGTATCCGTCATAAGGGACACGGATCACATCGTGGCGAGCAACGCCGCCTAGTTCCCTGGTCGACGCCGAACCCGAGACCGCCAGAGAGCCGAGCGACATACCATGGAACGCATTCGTGAAGGCCATGACGCTTGAGCGGCCGGTATATTTTCGCGCGAGGGCCAATGCCGCTTCGTTTGCGTTTGTGCCGGTCGGCCCAGGAAATTGTATTTTGTAAGAAAGGTCCCTGGGCTTCAGGATCGAACCCACAAACACCTCAATAAAGTCCCGCTTCGCCGCCGTATACATATCAAGCGACAGGAGAATGTTCTCCCCAACGAGATATTCGATTGCCGGTGCAATAATATTCGGGTTGTTGTGTCCGTAGTTGAGTGCGCCGGACCCCACAAGGAAATCGATATATGGCTTACCGGCCTCGTCCCAGATTGTCGCTCCAAGGGCCTTCGTAAAGACTGCGGGAAACGACCGCCCATAGCGACGAACGTTGGACTCATGAGCCGTGAAAATTTCAGTGTTCATTTCCGGGTCCCTCTGCATGTCGCGTCGCGTTCAACGAGCAAGTGATTAAATGCGTTTGGTCGGTTACGGTGTTTCAGTTTCACTTGAAGATCGGAACGGTCTAGGCGGAACTTTGGACGGTCGTGACCTCCCAGGAATGTGTTCGTAATGCCGACACGCTCCTCAAAAAGGTCCGCGACAAAAGGGAGACCGGACTCGCGCGGCAGCTCAACTGCTGCACTGACGCACTTCGGAACCTCTACCGTAGTCACGTTGCTCTGCACGGCGATACCTCTCGTCTATGCGTCGGAACGAACTCAGTTCTAGAGTTTTCGGGGAGGCGTCGATACTACAGCATTTGGTAGTTGACGCACCTGCTTGTACCCGGCGAAACGCCCTGCCAATCCTACCAAGCTCAGCGCTAGCCTAGCACCCGCTCATGTGTGACAGGCGCTTCTGCCATGCAGCAGCATGCTAAGGTGTTGCACGCCGCTTCGGCAGCAACACGAACCATCGCCCCGGCTCGTGGTGTAGCTCGGCGGTAGCGAAGCCGCTCGCGAGCGCGCCCTCAACAGCGCTGTAGAGAGCGAGCGGCGTAGCCGCGATGTTCGGCGTTCTTCGATGTCGGGGCCGCTTTCGGACCGCTTCTGAAGCGTCTCGACCAACTCTGCCTGAATGAGGATCAGGGTCTCGAAAAGCCGACTGCGGAGGATATTACAATCTGTATGTGGGACCAGACTAAGCCGGTTCTATCCGTTTTAGGCCAATAAAAGTTTACCAGACAGCTTTGTGCTGGGAGAGGCCACCACAGGATCTGTCGAAGCCGCGTAAAAATAGGCGACTAGACTGCATCGACGGGGTCCACGCGAGGCAGATGGGGGCGGCCCGCCTATGTAGTCTCAAGAGGATCGACATTCGCTCCGGCCGCGCTTTCAGGCGATTCGCCGACCTCCAATCAGCATACGGACGCCTTTAGATTGGCATATTCGCACATCCTACAAAGCAGAAAGCCATCCGTCCCATTCATGCGATCGACGATTTGGCTAAAAATTGGCCCTTCGAAAAGATCTTTGTATTCGTCGCGCAGAAGATTGCCCAATACATGGCGCCGTTCAAAATCCATGCAGCAGAGCGTAACGTCACCGTTTGGGAGAAGAACATTCCGATACTGCCGTCCGTCAACGCATGTCAGCGCTCCGACGACCGGCTGCCGTGGTTCGACGATCTTCGGATCGACGCTTCCACCCCTGCTGCTCAGAGGCCGCGCGCGAACTAGCGCTTCGGCGGGGATTATCTCGACGATATCCGGATGGACCTCGCCCAAGACTATAAACCGAATCGAGGCAATGTCTGTGTCGACCACTTGACGAATCAAAGCGAGATACTTGTCTCCAACGAGACGGCTATTCATGTATGCGCCATCATCGAGAACATGGACCACGAATACCCTTGAGCGCAGCGCTTGCAAGCGGTGTAGATCCCGCCCCTTCATTCCTACAAGAGTCGTGAAAATCCGGATGCCATGGCCTCTGGCGTAAGCGTGCTCGACCATTTCGGTGCAATCCGGATTGAGCCAAGGCTCGGAGTACCCGGCGAAACTAACGTCGACGGAAGTTGGTACGCGCGCCAGACATCGCTTGAAATCTTCAAGACGAAGATGCTTCACATCAGAGACCGCTCTTTGCCGATGGGCGAACTTGTCCTGCGGACAATAAGAACATCCGACGATGCAGCCGGTGGTTGTCGTTATTTCCAAAACCCTGCCGCCCGGGATGGCAGAGCCCAGTTCCTGTAAGATCATCGGATATCCCTCCACTTTTATGGCGCTCTTGGACAATCATGAATTTTCAAACAACAAGTTAATTTGTTTAATTCTGATTCACGTTATTTCAACGCCAGCAGGTGTTGAAGTATGTCTCCTGCGATACGGGTCCATCTATTAGTATTCTAACATTTTCAGGCTAGTCTAATACTGGAAAGAGGCCTTTCTGGACAAGGTCGATCATCCTTTGCATCGATTTGCCCTCATAGACGGGATCGGTAATTATACCCTCGAGCCGCGCGCACACACGGATGGCATCCTTGGTTTCCTCGGACGGAATGCCATAACGCGGGTACGCGTACTCCTCGAGCAACACCACATCATCCTCGACAAGTACCGTTCCGAGATGGACGAGCTTGGCTGTATGTTGGGCAATGTTGAGCACCTGTGCCTTGGGTTGGGCGGGGGTGGCGGAGGCATCGATACCGATCACGTTGCGCTGTCGACCGTCCTTGGCAAATCCGACGACCATGCCGGCATGCGTCGAGCCCGTGACCCGTGCAAACCATGATGTAGTCGAAGGCAAATCCAAGCTGTCTCTCCTGGGCGCGCACCTCCTCCGCGAACCCGACGTACCCAAGGCCGCCATATTTGTGAACTGAGGCCCCCGCCGGTATCGCGTAAGGCCTGCCGCCCCTTGACTTGACCTCATCGAGCGCTTGTTCCCAACTGCGGCGGATGCCGATGTCAAAGCCCTCGTCGACCAGGTGCACCTCTGCTCCCATTATGCGGCTCAAGAGAATGTTGCCGATCCGGTCGTAGACGGCATCCTCATATTGTACCCAGCTCTCCTGAACCGAGGCCTTTGCACAGAATCGGATTGGTGATTCCGTTCGCAAGGAAGATAGGGAGATGATTCGGATGGTCGATCGTGTGCTTGGTCAACTGAGCCT